>CAZSLS010000084.1:0-4908 GCA_964607575.1 uncultured Planctomycetaceae bacterium
AGGCGGCGTAGTCGAAGTTGCTCCATGCGGGTTTTCCGCCCCGCACCGCCTCGAAAAACTCCCGCTCGTGTCCGCGGGATCGGGTGAGCTTCTCCGGCCGGGCGGTCTGGACGCCCTTGAAATCGTCAGCCGGAACGAGCGAGAATGTCGTGTTGTGCCCGTTGGTGTCGATCTTACCCTTGCTGCCGATGATGGCTGCCCCGGCATGATCGTCCCATTTCCTCCTGCCCTTGTCGCCCCAGTCCAGCCCGCGTCCGATGGCGGTTTCGACCTTGTCGCGGAAGCCCGGAGCCTTTGGCCCGGTTCCCCAGGCCAGCATAAGTGGCGGAAGGTCGCCGCGGGCGGGAATCTGGTACGTTATCACCTCCCATTTCGGGAATGAAGTCCTGCATATTTCGGGTACTTTGGCCTCGATGGTTATGATCGGTTTGCTCTTGGGGTCCGCATACCACAGCGAATCGATCTTCAGCGACTTGAATGCGAGATTCGCCGAGTGGCTGGCCCAGTTGCCCAGCTTACACGTGCCGAAATCCCGCCAACCGTGCCATCTCATCCAGCGCGTGTGGTAGTCCCGGTTCGCAGCCGGGCCAAGCCACAAATCCCAGTCAAGCGTCTTGGGGATGTCCATCTTGCCCTGGGGAAGCGGGCGGTTGCCCTGTCCGCCGCCGTCTTTGTACACGTAGACCTGACGCACCTGTCCGATCGCACCGCCCTGGATCAGCTCCATTGCCCGGCGGAAGCCCGGAGTGGCCGTGCCCTGGTTGCCCATCTGCGTGGCGACTTTGTGTTTTCGGGCTGTGGTCCGCATGATTCGCGATTCCCACACGTTGAGGCTGAGCGGCTTCTCGCAGTAAACCGCCTTGCCGCGTTTCATCGCGGCGACCGATATCACCGCGTGGGTGTTGTCCGGCGTGGCGACGAACACCGCGTCGATCTGCTTATCGAACTTGTCGAGCATCTTGCGGAAGTCGCGGAACTTCGGCACGTCCGGCTGGCGCTTGTAGCTGCCCTGACACTTGCGCTCGTCGACGTCGCACATCGCCACGACGTTCTCGATCTTCGGCAGGGTGGCCACAAACCACTCGCCGCGCCCGGCGCAGCCGACTATCGCGACTCCGAGCTTGTTGTTGGCTTTGTACGTGCGGGCAGAGGCGCTGTCGGTGAGAATTACGACCCCCGCGGCCCCGCCGGCGGCGCTCTTCAGGAACTTTCGGCGGCTGATATGAGATCCCATAGCCAACTCCTTTCCGTTCCATTTGTCCTCCTACGATAAACTCCCTCTGACGACAGATCAAGTGAATGCACGAAGTGGCTTTCTGTCCGATAGGCCATGGACGTATCGGTGGGTTGGCGGCATAATGAATTCCGAATCGACTCACATTTGTCTGCGCAGGCGGTGGTAATGGAAGTTGGCGCGAACATGACGATGCCGGACGAGCGGATTCTCGCGCGCGGACGGGAGATGTTGGGCCTGATCGACGCCGCGGCGCGATCGGGCCTTGGTCGCGGCGGGTGGCAGGAGTGGCTGCTGAACTGGTCGATGCGACATGAGGGGCTCAAGCGGCGGATTTTCAGTTTCATCGCATCCCTGCCGCAAGCCGATACGCCGCGGGCGTTCGGCGCGCTGTTGAAGGAGCATTTCGTCGCCCACGGGGACGTGCCATGGCTGCTGCGCGCCGCGGCCCGAGCGGCGCGGGCGACTGGCCCGTTGGCTATGCGAATGGTGCGCGGGCGAGCTGAGGAGATGGCCCGGAGGTTCATTATCGGAGCCAGTGCAACTCAGACGGTGAGGAACCTGACGCGGTTGCGGAGGCGGGGATACGCCTTCACGCTGGACGTGTTGGGCGAATCTGCCCGGTCGGATGCCTGCGGCGAGCGATACGTGCGGACCTATCTGAGGCTCCTTGACCGTCTTGCCGCAGCGCAGAATGACTGGACGGGCCTGGTTTCCGGCGGGCAGTTTGACTGGGGTTCGGCGCCGCGAATCAACGTTTCGATCAAGCCGTCGGCCCTGGCGCCGGGGGGCGACCTTGCGGGGATGCTCGATCGGGCCGGTCGGATCTACGAGAACGTGATCGCCCTTGGCGGGTATCTCTGCATCGACATGGAGTCTCTACGCCTGAAGGACGTGACGTACGAACTGTACCGCCGCCTGCGAACTGACACGCGTTTCGGCGATTGGGCGCACCTGGGTCTGGCCGTCCAGACGTACCTCCGTTCAACAGACAGTGACCTGACGGACCTGCTCGACTGGGCGCGAAGCCAAGGCGTGCGGATTTCCGTTCGCCTGGTGAAGGGCGCCTACTGGGATTCGGAAGTTGCCGCCGCCGAGGCCCGCGGCGTCCGCCCGCCGGTATACACCGTAAAAGCCGAGACCGACGCGGCGTTCGAACGGGCGGCGGTCGCGGTCTTGCGGGATCACGACATCTGCCACCTTGCCTGCGCCTCGCATAACATCCGTTCGGTATGCGCGGTCCTCGAGACCGCCCGAGCCCTGGGCGTTCCGGAAAGTCACTACGAGTTCCAGCTGCTCTACGGTATGGCCGAACTCTTCCGCATCGCCTTGCTGCAGACCACTCCGCGCGTGAGGCTCTATTGTCCCCACGGCGACATGCTGGTCGGGATGGCGTACCTGATCCGACGTCTCCAGGAAAACACATCCAACGAATCGATCCTCCGCCAGGAGTTCGCCCCCGACGCCGATCCGGCGGACCTGCTGGTCAATCCGGTGGCGCACGTGAGTTGAAGCGTCGCTACTGTCCCGCGACGTACGTCCGGGCGGTATCGTACATGGTCAGGATGTTCTCGATCGGGGCGTCGATTTGTATGTAGGTGTGGCCCGGGCCGAGTATGTATCCGCCGCCCGGTCCAAGTGTGTCGATCAGGTGCTTCACTTCGTCGGATACCTGCTGCGGTGTGCCCCTGCAGAGCGTATCCTGCAGATCCACTCCGCCGTAGAAGCAGAGATCCCTGCCGAAATCTTTCTTCAGGCCCTCGGGGTCCATTCCCTCGGCGCGGGTCTGTATGGGTTCGAGCATGTCGACCCCGGCGTCGACGATCATGGGCAGCAGCGGGCGAACCGCGCCGCAGCAGTGCAGCAGGAAGGCCTTGTCGTGCCGGTGGGCGATTGCGACCAGCTCGGTTAGATAGGGGACGACGAAATGGCGAAAGTCCTCGGGGCCAAACAGCGGGGCGCGCTGGGAGCAGTAATCGTCGGCCATGTATACGATGTCGATCCCCTCGCCGTGCGACTCGAGCATCGTTGTCAACGCCTCTGCGCATATCTCGCCGATCGTCTTTATCAGGTGGTCTGCGTAGCGTCGCCGCATGGCGAAATCCAGCATGAGGTCCCCCAGGCCCCTGACCATTGACGCGATGAAGTACGCGCCCCACGTGAAGACGCCTATCACCGCCCGGTCCGAATGCAACTTCGCCTCGGCGGGAAAATGGCTGAAATCGAGAATATCCGCCGCCGGCCAGTTGTGTGCGTCTATGTCGGCGATAGTGTCCTTGCCCGCCAGCGGATTGAAGCATACTTCGTCATACTCCCCGCCGGTGTACTGCGTGACGGCGGTCCGGTATCCCCATATGGAGGTCTTCTCCTTCAGGGCGTCCTGTTCGGCGGTATACATGAAGTTGCCCGGGAGGATCATCCACGTGTCGACACCGAGGCGGTCGAAGAGGGCCTCTTTGGTTTCGAGCCCCAGATGCTCGTAAAGGGCTGCGTACACTTCCCCCTCGGCGTCGAAGGTAATCGGCGTCCGATCGGGCCGGGTGTGTGCGATTGTAGCCAGTACTCTTTCTTTGGAAGTCATTGCTCGCCGGACCATCATCTCACCAATGCGCGGCGATGTCCACGTACTTATCCGCCCATTAACGCTTGCAGCGGAGGCTCTGATGGTATATTAGTAACGATCACAACTAACGTTTCGGGAGAAGTGTCATGAGCGAAATCGAACATCTTATTGTCGTCCAGGACGAAGTCGGCGAGACGCCAATCTGGATACCCGACGAGCAGGCCATGTACTGGATCGACCTTGAGGGCTCCGCCGTACACCGCTTCGATCCAGCCACCGGCGACAGGAAGGACTGGGCGCTCGACGTGGCGGTAACCGCATTGGGCCGCCGGGCTTCGGGCGGATGGGTCCTGGCGAGCAAGACGGGCATGGTATTCTGGGATCAGCAGACCAATACCACCGAATTCATCGTCGACCCGGTGGCCGACCGGGAGGGGTTTCGATTAAACGACACCGCCGTCGACCGCCAGGGGCGACTCGTCACGGGCACGGCAAACGTTCAGGACTTCGAAGCGCCCGACGGCGTGATATACCGCCTCGACGCGGACCTTACGCTTCACGAGATAGACGACGGATACGCGATATCAAACGGGATGGGTTTCAGCCCCGACGGCAAGGTCCTGTACGTTACCGACATGTTCCACAGTCGGATCGTAGCGCTGGATTACGACACCGAGTCCGGGGCGGTAACCAACAAGCGCACGTTTGCCGAGGTCCCGTCAGATACGGGCCTGCCCGACGGGCTTACCGTAGATGTAGACGGTTTCGTCTGGAGCGCGCACTGGGCCGGTTCGCGCGTCACCCGGTACGACCCCGATGGCGCCATCGAACGCCAGATCCCCGTTCCGGTCACCAACGCCACGTGCCTGGGATTCGGCGGGGCGGATATGAACGAACTTTACATTGCGACCGCGTGGTTCTTTATGAGCGACGACGAGCGCAAAGCCCAGCCCCAGGCCGGAGATCTGTTCCGCATCAAGACCGACATCACCGGCCTGGTCGAACCCGAATTCGCGGGCTAGGTGATTTACAGGAAAGATCGAACAGTGCGAGAACCAGCTGGGGATTACATGGATTTTGGGATTAAGGGACTAACGGCTTTGTTTTTTTA
>CAZSLS010000084.1:4918-25072 GCA_964607575.1 uncultured Planctomycetaceae bacterium
CAGTCCTTGTCGTTAATCCATGTAATCCGTTAATCCATGTAATCCCTATCTGTCGTTCAAAGCAAGAGAAGGAGAGACAAAATGACAATGACAAAAGAAGAGCGGGTCCTGCGAGTAATCAACGGGCAGGACGTCGACTTTCTGCCCAGCCAGATCACCTTTTCCGACCGCACGCGGGACGCCGAACTCACCGCGGCGCTGGGTATCGGTCCGGACGAACTCGACGATTACCTCGAAAATCACATCCACATCGCCCTGTGCGCCCACGACAAGACGCTGTTTTACCGCAACGATCGCGAGGAGATGGCCAGGCTCAAGGAGATGGGCTTCTGCGGGACCGACTGGGAAAACAAGGTCGTCTACGACTCCTGGGGAATGGGCATTGTTGTAGGGTCCGACGGGTTCTTCACATGCTTCGCTCCGCTATCAAAAACCGCAACGCCCGAAACGGCTGAGCACATGCCCCCGGACGTCAATCGCGAAGTGCTCTTCCAGGACGTCGACGATGCGGTGGCCAACTATAATACCCCCGATATGACGCGCCCGGGACTGTTCGACGAAATGAAGCAGGAAGCCGATGAACTCTCGGGCGATTTCCTGGTCATGCCCTCGGGTTACTTCGGTACGTACGAGCGCAGTTACGCCCTGATGGGTTTTCAGCAGTTTATGACGAATCTGGTCGCGAATCCCCAAGCCGTCCACGCGCTTATGGACAAGGTCACCGAATATCGCATCGAGTATGCGAAGAAGGTGGTCGAGATGGGCTTCAAGGTCGCCCATCACGGTGACGATCTGGGCACGCAGACCGGTGTCATGTTCTCCCACGACATGTTCCGCGAATTCCTCCTGCCCAGGCTCAAGGAGGCGTGGCAACCGTACAACGATGCGGGTATCCCGATCATCATGCACTCTTGCGGTTGCCTCACCGAGTTCATACCCGACCTGCTCGAGATCGGTCTGCGAGTACTCGAACCCGTTCAGCCCTGCATGGATCTGGCGTATCTGAAGCGCGAGTTTGGAAAGGATCTGGTGTTCTGGGGCGGTATCGAGACCCAGGGCGTCCTGCCTTTCGGTACGCCCGAGCAGGTCAAAGAGCTGGCCCGTGAGACCATACGCACGCTCGGAAAGGGCGGCGGGCACATTATCGGTCCGAGCCAGGAAGTCATGAACGACGTTCCGATCGAGAACGTAAAGGCGCTCGTCGAGACCATAGTCGAAGAACGCCAGACCGTACTGGGCCTCTAATGATCGCCAGGCGTTGCTTCCGCGGCGGTGTGCTGTTAGCGGTTTGCCTGTTGGCGGTCTGCCCGGTCGGGGCGGTCGAGCGGACCGGGGGGCTGATCGGCGCCGGAACCAGGTGGGCCACTCCGTATTACGTTATCGACAGCAAGACCGCCGGTCCGACTGTTATGATCACCGGCGGGATGCACGGTAACGAACCTGCTGGTGCGCGGGCTGCCGAGCATATCCGATTCTGGACCATTCGGCGCGGTAAGCTCATTATCGTACCGCGCCTTAATGTGAAAGCCCTGGCGGCGGGGTGGCGTTTGATCCCTGGTGCGCCCGAAGGTGAAGGGAACCTCAATCGCAACTTCCCGAGAACCGGGCTACCGGACAAGGCGATTGGCGCCCCGGCCGCTGCGATCTGGGCATTCGTCAAGTCAACCAAACCCGACTGGTTACTCGACCTGCACGAGGGATTCGCCTTCCACAAATCCAACCCGAAGTCCAGCGGCGCGAGCATCATCTCCCTTCCGGAACTCAAACTCGGCGATACGGTCGAGATGATGCTCGATGCGGTAAACGCCTCGGTGTCCGACGACGGGGAGAAACTTGTCGCTCTTCGCGGGTCAGCCAACGGTTCGCTGGCCCGGGCGGCTGCCCAGAGGCTTGGCGCCAAGGCGATGATGCTCGAGACGTGCTATACCGGGCAGTACATGTCGCTGCGGACGCGTCAGCACCGCGTGATGGTCCACCGATTGCTAAAGCATCTGAAAATGGTCGACTGCGCGTCCGATCGTATGGCTCCGCCCGGGCGGAGCGTTGTGCGGGTGGCGATCTACAACGGTCCGTCCGCCGGCGACTCTCCGGGGCTGAACCTCGAGAAGATACTTTGCTCCAGGCCCGGGATGCTCGTAAGGCTGGTCGGACCGCCGGATATCGCCGGCGGCGTGCTCGCGGGGCAGTTTGATGCGGTGATCTTCGGCGGTGGCAGCGGTAAGGGGCAGGCGAGCAATATCGGCGACTCCGGACACAAAGCCATCCGCGCCTTCGTCAAGGGCGGCGGCGGATATCTGGGCATCTGCGGCGGGGCGTATCTGGCCACCAGCGAATACGAATGGGGCCTGAAGATAATCGACGCCCGCACCGTCGACCGCAAGCACTGGAAACGCGGCAAGGGCAAGGTGAAGATGGAACTGACGAAACAGGGCAGTGCGATACTCGGCGCCCCCGGTCCGACGGTTGACATCATCTACGCCAACGGACCATTACTGGGCCCGTATAATCGCGACGATCTCGACGACTACGAAGTCCTGGCCCGTTTCCGCGGAGAGATCAACGAAAACAAGGCGCCCAAAGGCGTGATGCTGAACTCCCCGGCGGTCATATTCGGTCGCTTCGGCGCCGGTAAAGTAATCCTGTTCAGCCCGCACCCCGAAAAGACTGAAGCCCTGCACCCCTTCGTCCACCGCGCCGTAGCCCACATAGCCCGTCGACGGACAAAGGCAGAATTCCCCCAAAAAACGCATCATTTCATCCGTGGCGCACATTATTCAATCGAATAATGTTCTATCAGGCACATGGTTCCAGCGAATAATGTTCCATCGCGAACATAATTCGATGGAATTATGTTATTGTTTCCGTCACGCATGCCGATTATCATCATAGTGTGAACAGAGACATCTATCATAATCTGGTCGAATGGAAGTCTTCGCCGCGGCGCAAGCCCCTTGTGCTTCGAGGGGCTCGGCAGACTGGTAAAACGTACATTCTCAATGAGTTCGGGCGATGTGAGTACGAGAATGTCTTTTACTGCAACTTCGAGGAAGACCCTGCGCTCGAGGGCCTGTTTACCGGAAAGCTCTCGCCGACAAGAATCCTGGAACTCCTGAGTATCTACCATGACTCCCAGATCCGACCTGGTCGCGACCTGATTATCTTTGACGAGGTGCAGGCGTGCAACGCCGCATTGAATTGCCTGAAGTACTTCTGTGAGTCGGCGAGCGAGTACCATATAGCGGCGGCGGGGTCTTTGCTGGGCGTGAAGCTATCGAGTCCGAAATCGTTCCCGGTGGGCAAGGTGACGTTTCTCGATCTGCATCCGATGACCTTCCTGGAATTTCTCGAAGCGACGGGTTCCGATCGGTATCGCCGCCTCCTGGAGAACATCAGTGAACTGGCGCCTCTGGCATCGACGTTCCACGTGGATATCGTTGACCTTTTGCGGACGTACTATTGTGTCGGCGGAATGCCTGAGGCGGTCGAATGTTTCGCCCGAACGCGCGACCTGCGAGCGGTTCGCGGTATCCAGGAAGATATCCTTAGCGCCTACGTTTTGGACTTCGCAAAACATGCCCCGTCCGCCGATATACCCAAACTTTCGCTGATCTGGGATTCCGTGCCTGCGCAGTTGGCCCGGGAGAACAAGAAGTTCCTCTATTCGGCCGTCAGGAAAGGCGCCCGTGCAAAGGGATATGAAAACGCCCTGAAATGGTTGGAGGATGCGGGTCTGCTATTACGCTGCTATGCGGTCTCCATGGCGAGGCATCCGCTCAAGGGCTACATGGACAGGAACTGTTTCAAAATCTATTCCCTGGACATAGGCCTTCTGGGCGCGATGGCCGGCGTCCCGCTCGATGTGCTGGTCCGGGGTGACGATCTTTTCCGCGAATATGGCGGAGCATTTGTCGAAAGCTATGTTGCACAACAACTCACTGCGCTCGGAATGGACCTGTACTATTGGCGAAGCTCGGGAAAGATAGCCGAGCTTGACTTCCTGTGTGAGATTGAGGGGGCCATTTGTCCACTCGAGGTCAAAGCCGGCACGAATCCCAGGAGCAAGAGCCTTCGGTCGTACGACAACCAGTTCAACCCGTCCGTACTCGGGCGATCAACCCTGCTGAACCTCAAGCACGATGGCAAGATATGCAATATTCCGCTGTATGCGATATCGCTGTTGCGGGAACTTTTAGGTCTTGCCCTGTCAGGTCCAAAAGGGTCTGGCACGGCCTCCTGATCGGTTGAATGTTCGACGGGTTCAAAGGTATATTCCGCCGGCTTGTCCTTACCGCCGGTCAGCCAGTCTGGCGTGAAGTTTGCGCAGGTGATCTTCCCGGACCTGTCGCGTTCGTGTTCTATGCTCTCGGCGCACTTGACCGTAGAGTGTTTTACCTGTATTTTCTGGGGTTCGAAACTTCACTATCTTTGTGACTTGTCCGAGAGGCCAACAGAACGATGAGAGCAATCGAGATAGCCGAGCCACGCAAGATAACCATGCTTGACGCGCCAATTCCCGAGCCGGAAGATGGGCAGGTGCTCGTCAAGTGCAGCCACGTGGCCCTTTGCGGAAGCAATATGGGCCAATACACCGGTGTTGGCGTCTGGGGTGACCTGGCGTTCCCGAACCCAACGGGCTGGGCGGGACACGAGAATATCGGCGTCATTGCCAAATCGCGCTGCGATGAATGGGAAGAAGGCACGCTGGTCCTGGCCCAGCCGATAGGGTACTTCGGATTCGCCGAGTACATAATTGCCGAACCGCCCGGGATAGCACTGCTGCCCCAGGACGCTCCCGATGTTGCGGGCCTGATAGTCGCTCAACCGCTGGCGACCGTACTCCGCGCGATGGACCAGACCGAAGGCGTGGTCAACCAGCGATGCGCGGTGATCGGGCAGGGCCCGATGGGGCTGATATGGACGCACGTGTTGTGGCATATGGGGGCCAGGCAGGTAATCGCCACCGACCTGCTGGACTGGCGCCTGGAATGGGCGAAACGGTACGGTGCTGCACATACGATCGATGCATCAAAGCACGATGTTGTAGAGGCCGTTACCGATCTGACCGGCGGCGAGATGATCGACTTCTGCGTTAGCGCCGCCAGCGAGGCCGATGCGCTGGTCACCGCTTCGAAACTGGTCCGACGGGCCGGGCGCCTGTTCGTGTTTGGTATGCCCGATTACGACGACCAGGCGTTCCCGTGGCATGCGACATTCCGCAACGAAACGCGAATTATCAACTGCGTCGGGCCCGAATGTGCGCCATATTTCCAGACGGCCACCGACATGGTGGTCGACGGGCGGGCGTCCGATCTGACATCGATGGTCACGCCAGTGATGCCCTGGGACCAGGCGCCCGAAGCGTTCGAAATGTATGCCGACTGCGCCAAAGATTCCCTGAAACTCACCCTTGAGCTGTAGGCACGTCGTAATGATCGAATACACCGTATCCGGAAGTCTGTGCATTCTGCGTCTGAACAATCCGCCGCTGAATGCGATTACGTTTGAGATGCTGGATGATCTCCGCGCCGCGATCGATCGGGCAGGCGCCGACGATAGCGTCAGCGGTATCGTAATCACGGGCGCCGCCGGCGGCTTCAGCGCCGGGGCGGACGTGAATATCTTCGATGGGCTCTCCACCGACGCCGACGCGATCGAGACGTCCCGCGTTTTTCAGGAGGCGTTCGATGCGGTCGAGGCCTCGGGCAAACCGGTAGCGGCGTCCGTTACGGGCAAGGTCATCGGAGGCGCACTGGAGTTGGCGATGGCGTGTCATTTTCGCCTCTGCGACCCAGCCGCGAGGTTTTCCATGCCGGAAGTCAGACTCGGGATCAATCCCGGCGCCGGCGGCACGCAGCGCCTGCCACGCCTGATTGGCGTGAGCGAGGCCCTGAAGATGCTGCTTACCGGCGGATCGATCGACGCGACCAGGGCTCGCGATCTGGGGCTCATCGACGTCATATGCGAATCCGAGCGGTTCATCGAAACCGCGGGCGAACTGCTGGCGTCCGGGGCGGTGGTGAAAACGTCCCGGCGCAGCGACAAGATAAGCGATCCGGACTACGCCCGCGCCGAAAAACTGGTAGCCGCCGAGCGCGACGAGATCATCGCGCCGCGGAAGATACTCCAGACCGTTCGGATCGGCCTGGAAGAGTCGTTCGAAGCTGGACTGCTGGCCGAACGCGACGCCTTCGCCGAGTGCATGCGCACCTTGGCGACACGCAACCGGATCTACCTGTTCTTTGCGACCCGCAAGACCGCCCGCACGCCAAGTCTGGAAGGAGTCGACCCCCGGGGGGTAACGTCGGTAGCGGTCGCGGGCATGGGGTCTATGGGTTCTGGGATAGCCCATGCGCTGATAGCGGCCGGTCGGAGCGTGATCGTGTGCGACGCCGACGAATCGGCCTTGCAGCGAGGGATGAAAAGGATACGCAAATCGTTTGACAAGCAGCTCGACAGCGGGCGAATATCCGCCGACAAACATACCCGCACGCTCGATCTTGTATCAACTACAACGTCGTGGGAGGACCTGGCGGGGGCGGACATGGTGATAGAAGCGGTATACGAGGACGTCGCGGTCAAGCGGGCGGTCCTTGGCGAAATCGAAGCGGTCTGCGGGCCCGAGACGATAATCGCGACAAACACCTCGACGCTCTCGCTGGACGATTTGGCCGATGGGCTCACTCGCCCCGAGCGTTTGGTTGGCCTGCACTTTTTCAATCCCGCCCAACGCATGCCGCTCGTCGAAGTGATCTACTGCGACGGGACCGACGATGCAGTTACCGCCACCGCGATGTCGCTGGCGAAATCCATCGGTAAGACGCCCGTTTTGGTCCGCAATCGCGAGGGCTTCCTGGTCAATCGCCTGTTTGTACCGTACCTCAACGAGGCGTTCTGGTTGCTGCAGGACGGCGCCGACCCGCGCGAGATCGATGCGGCGATGGTCCAATTCGGTTTCGGGATGGGCCCGCTGACGCTGATCGACATGGCCGGGATCGATATCCTGGCGTTTACTGACGCGGTTTTGCAGGATGCGTTCCCGTATCACGGGGGCTCGTGCCCGATAGTAAAACTCCTTGTATCCGCCGGTCAGCTCGGTCAGAAAACCGGCTCGGGAGTGTACAGATACGACGCGGGCGACTATACTCGTCACGATAGTTCCGCCGCACGGAGCATTATCGAACAAGTGCAGCATGACGCCGCGGCGCCGCGGCGCGAAATCGACGGCGACGAGATCACCGACCGACTTGTGCTGAGGATGGTCAGCGAGGCGTTTTACATTCTCTCTGAGCAGATCGCCCAGCGGGAGTCGGATATCGACGCGGCGACCGTATTGGGAATTGGTTTTCCGATTTTTCGCGGTGGTGTGCTGAAATACGCCCGAGACTTGGGGCTTAGTACTGTTATCGACCGGCTTGAACAGCTCTCCGAACGGTTCGGCGGACGCTTTGAACCGTGCGAAGTTCTGCAGAAGATGAAAGGACAATGACTATGGTTGCTGAACCAAAGAAGATCCAGGCCACCGGCAAGATGAAAGGGCTGATGGGCCAATATTTCACCGAACTGATGGGCGAGGAGCCCTCGGGCAAAAAAATCGCCTGGTGTACTTCAGTCGGACCGGCTGAACTGCTCAGGGCGATGGGCTTCGACGTCTACTTCCCCGAGAATCACGGCGCGATGCTCGGCGCCACGCGGATGGCTACCGATCTGATACCGCTTGCCAACGCGCACGGATTCTCGCCGGATATCTGCTCGTACCTTACCAGCGACATCGGCGCGTATCTCAAGGGCGAAAGCCCGTTCCAGAAGCTCGGTCTGCCCGGTCCTCCCAAGGCCGACGTGCTCGTCTACAACACCAACCAGTGCCGCGACGTCAAAGACTGGTTCCAGTTCTACGCTCGCCAGTGGGACGTACCCTGCATCGGTATCGAAACGCCCAGGTCAATCAGCGTCGTCGACGAGACCATGGTCCGGGCGATCGCCCAGAAGATCAAGGCGCTGATAACCCCCCTCGAGGACGTATCCGGCGAGAAGTTCGACATCGACAAACTCAAGGAAGTCGTCAGCCTCTCCAGGCAGTGTACCGAGTTGTGGAAAGCTGTTCTCGAGACGGCTGCGACCGTCCCGGCGCCGCTGACGTTCTTTGACGGTACGGTCCAGATGGGCCCGGCGGTTGTCCTGCGAGGTACGCCCGAGGCGGTTGAATATTACGAACTGCTCCTGGCCGAGCTCCAGCAGCGCGTCGCCGACGGAGTAGCCGCCGTCGAAGGCGAATCGCACCGGATTTACTGGGAAGGTATGCCCGTTTGGGGCAAGCTCAGGGACCATTCGATGCAGTTCATGGAGCTTCAGACGGCCGTCGTGGCCTCGACGTACTGCAACAGTTGGATATACGAAGATCTCGATCCGGACCACCCCTTCATGGGCATGGCGAGGGCTTACTGCGAACTGTTCATCTGCCGCAGCGACGACTACAAGGAACAGTACATGACCGACATGATCGAAAAGTTCTCGATCGACGGCGTTTTGTATCACGACGCGAAAACCTGCCCCAACAACTCCAACAACCGCTACGATCTGCCCAAACGCCTCGAAACGAAGACCGGTAAGCCGTTTGTCGTGATCAACGGCGACCTGAACGACCTGAGGCTGTATTCCGAAGAGCAGTCTCGCACGAACATCGAGGCGTTTGTCGAGCAACTTGCCGGAGCGTAATTGTGGAGTATTTCTGCGGTATTGACATAGGCGCATCGACCGCCAAGCTGGTAATCGCTGACGGCGAGGGTGAGATTGCGGCCCGGGCGATGCAGCGTTCGGGCGTTGACTATACGCAAACCGCCCGGACGCTCCTGGATGAGGCCCTCGAGATCGCTTCTATTGATGCGGCGCAGATCGTCCGGTCGCTGTCGACGGGATACGGGCGGGATAACGTTCCATGGTCAGACGGTAAGATGACCGAGATCGCCTGCCACGGGCGAGGGGCGTATTTCCATTTTCAACAGCGGATGACCGTTATTGATATCGGCGCCCAGGACAGCAAGGTAATACACCTCGATGACGGCGGGCGGAGAATAAGCTTCAAGATGAATCGCAAATGCGCCGCGGGAACGGGCGCTTTTCTAGAAGAGATAGCCCACCGCCTGGCGCTGGATATTTCCGAACTGAACGCCCTGGCCGAGCGGTCGACCAACAACGAACCGCTAGGCAGCTTCTGCACCGTTTTCGCCGCCACCGAAGTGCTCGCCAAGATTCGCGCCGGGGTGGACGTAGCCGACATCGTCCGCGGCGCGTTCTGTTCGGTTGTCAATCGGATAGTGGAAATGGACCGCGTTGAAGGCCTCCTGGTGACCACCGGAGGCGTCGTTGCGCACAACCCGTTCCTGGCTACTCTGCTGGGGCGAGCCCTTGAAACCGAAGCCCACATGCCCCCCGATCCGCAGTATACGGGCGCTTTCGGGGCGGCTTTGTTTGCGACCGAACAGTCGCGGAAAGGACAGTAACAATGATCAAAAAGAATCCACCGGTCGAATTGACCGACTCGCTGACGATGCTCGGTACCAACGAGTATCCGTTGTATCTCGTCAAGGGCGGCGACCAGGGAGCGATTTTTGAAGGCGGCGTTGGCGCGATGGGTCCCGTTCTGCAGCAGCAGCTCGCGGAGTTGTCTGTCCCGGCTGATTTTGTCAGGCAGGTTATCGTGACGCACGGGCATCCGGACCACGTGATGGCCGTTCCCGCAATGCAGCGGATGTTCCCGGGCGTTACGGTCTGCGCCTCGCAGTTGGCGGCGCGGACGATGAACGCCGAAAAAGCCGTCTCCTTCTTCGCCAAGGTCGACGATGTCATCACCGACGCGCTGCTGAAAGCCGGTTCGATCCGCGCCGAACACAAGCCCGACCCGCTGGACGAAATGCGGATTTCCGTGGACACTTTCCACGCTGAAGGCGACCTCCTCGTTATCGGCGATGTCGAATTCAACGTCCTGTTCACGCCCGGACACAGCGATTGCAGCCTGAGCTTCCACAATCCCGCCGACGGGACGTTGATCGTCTCCGATGCAACGGGATACTTCCTGCCTGAGGGGTTCTGGTGGCCTAACTACTTCTCGCACTACGGCGAGTATCTCGATTCTATCACTCGCCTCGCGACGCTCGACGCCGAGGTCCTCTGCCTGTCCCATAACGCCGCGATCACCGGCTCCGAAGACATAAAAACCTACTTCCAGGGCGCAATAGACGCCACCGAAAGCTACCACCAGCGCATTATCGACGAGGTGAAATCCGGTAAGTCCGTGCGCGAAATCGCAGGACCGCTCGGCGAGGAAGTGTACGCCAGAACGCAACTGATGCCTCTGGAGTTCTTCCAGAAGAACTGCAGCCTGCTGGTCAAGCAGTCGATGGAATACGAAGAGATCGAACCCGCTGAGCAGAGCTAACCGCCGGTAGCCGGAGAACGCCATGATATCGTCACGAATTCTGGGAACCGGGCATTTCGCGCCCGAGAACGTCGTCACCAACTTCGACCTCGAGAAGGTGATGAACACCAACAATGAGTTCATCGTCACGCGAACGGGCGTGAAGGAAAGACGCCACGCCGCCCCCGAGACAAGCGCATCGGACCTCGGCGTCCTGGCCGCCCGAGCCGCTATCGCAGACGCGGGCCTGACGGGCGACCAGATCGACCTGCTGATCATGAACACCATAACGCCCGATCACCACGACCCGGGTTGCGGGTTCTTCCTCCAGGCCAAACTCGACATGCCGGGCATTCCCGTGCTCGACATCAAGGCCCAATGCGCGGGCCTGATCTACGGAATATCGATCGCCGACCACTTCATCCAGGCCGGGACATATCGCAACGTGCTGATCGTCTGCGCCGAAGTGCTGTCAAAACGCATCGACTGCTCCGACGACGGGCGGAACATTGGAATCCTGCTCGGCGACGGCGCCGGCGCCGCGGTCGTCGGAGTCTCCGACGACGAAAATGCCAGAGTCGTCTCGACCATACTCCACGCAGACGGCTCGCACGCAAAAGCCCTCTACACCGCCGCTCCGGGAACCGGGCAGGGCAAGATGGATTTCGTCGATCAAAGCGACGTGGACGCCGGGCGAGTACACTTCCGGATGGACGGGCGGACGGTCTACGAGAACGGAGTGGCGGGTATGGCCTCAGCCGCCGCCGAGTCGCTGGAAGTCAATGGACTGACGCTCGATGACATAGATATATTGATTCCCCACCAGGCCAACATGCGAATGCTCGAAGCCGTAGTCGAGAAGGTCGGAATCGATATAGAAAAAGTATTCGTCAACGTCGAGAGCTACGGAAACATGGCGTCGGCCTGCCTGCCGATAGCATTTGACCAGGCCCGCAAATCAGGCCGCGCCAATCCCGGCGACACAGTCCTCCTGGTAGCATTCGGATCAGGCTTCGTCTGGGGCTCGGCGCTGGTACGTATGTAACAGCCTTGACAATGCTAGGAATCTTGCGTTTCTTCTTCCTGCATTTCTTCGGCGGCCATTTGGCGGAGTCTGTATCTTTGGATTTTTCCGGTGGCGGTTTTGGGCAGAAATTCTACGAAGACGATTGACCGCGGGTATTTGTGCGGGGCGGTGTTCTTCTTTACGAACGTCTGCAGTTCCCGGATGAGTTCATCGGTTGGGTCGTGCCCGTCTTTCAGCACTACGTAGGCTCGGGGCTTGAGCAGTCCCTCGGCGTCGGGCACGCCGATCACTCCGCTTTCGAGAACTGCAGGATGGTCGATCAGGATCGCCTCGACCTCCGCGGGCCAGACCGCCTGACCGGAAACCTTCATCATGTCGTCGGTCCGACCGGCGTACCAGAAGAACCCGTCTTCGTCGATGCTGAACTTGTCGTGCGTGTTGATCCACTCGCCGCAGAAGGTCGTCTTGGTCTGCTCGTGTTTGTTCCAGTATCCATTGGCGATCGAGTCGCCCATGATATACAGCGTGCCTTCGGCGCCGACGGGCACTTGCTTACCGTCATCGCCGATGATCTTCGCTTCATATCCCTCCACGATTTCGCCCGTCGAACCGGGTTTCACCCTTCCGGGGCGGTTGGATATGAAGATGTGAAGGATTTCCGTCGAGCCGATACCGTCGAGGATCTCCACGCCGAAACGCTCGAGCCATTTGTCGTAGATCGGTTTGGGCAGCGGTTCGCCAGCCGAGATGCACATCCGGATATTGCCCAGAGATGTCCGGTCGGTCTGTTCCGCCAGGTGAAGCATCGCCGCGTAACTCGTCGGCACGCCGTAATACACCGTCGGCTGGTACCGATCGATAACCTCGTATACGGTTTTCGGCATCGGCCGCTCGGGCAGCAGCACCGTCGTACCGCCCGTGCGCAGCGGGAAGTACAGACCGTTACCCAGCCCGTATGCGAAGAAGAGCTTGGCGATCGAGAACGACGTATCCGACTCGACCAGGCCGATGGTGTCGCGGGCGTACAGGTCGGCCTCGACGATCATATCGTGGTGCAGGTGGATCGCGCCCTTGGGAAAACCCGTCGTGCCCGAACTGTATAACCAGAAGGCCGCATCGTCCTTGCTGGTCTCCACGGGCTCGAGCTGGGGCGATGCGGCGGCCATCAGTTTATCGAGGACCAGCGGCGCGTCGTGATCTTCGCCGGCGACGATAATGTGCTCGAGGTGCTTGAGGCGCCCTCTGATTTCCATTACGTGGCCCAGAAGGGACGGATGCACTACTAACACGTGCGCCCGGGAATCGTTAAGGAGGTACTCATAGTCCTTGGGCATGAGGATCGTGTTCATGGGGATAGCGATCCCCCCGACCTTGATCACGCCGAAAAATGCGTATACGCAGTCGGGATTATCTGGCATGAGTATAGCCACCCGCTGCTCTATGCGTATGCCCAGGTCCAGCAGCGCATTGCCCACGCGATTGACGTTCTCGTGCAGTTGCGTGTAAGTCACGGTCTCGTCGCCGCATAGAATCGCGGGCTTATCACCGCGTCCGGCGGCGATATTGTCGTCGATGAAAACTGCCGCCGCATTGAGGCGGTCCGGAAATTCCATTACAGACATAACATCTCCCTTCAACATTAAGACAAGCCCTTATTTTACGCCTTATGAAACCCTCTGGCAAGAGAAACGACGCGCGAAATCCTATCGCTTCTTGACCCCGGCGGTCGGGGCGGGGACAATTGCCACCTTGATCGACAGACCGTCACAGAGACAGGTATTCGGTTATCTTACCCTCCAAGAGGACGAACCATGATTTCAGGTAGAAGAGAGTTTCTCAAGACCGTCGGTGTCGCCGCGGCAGCGATGGTTGTCCCGGCGCCCGTTTTGCGCGCCGCCAAGACCGCCGCCAAACCGAACGTACTGCTGATATTCACCGACGATCAGGGCACGCTGGATGTTAATTGCTACGGGTCGAAGGATCTCCATACCCCCGCGATGGACGAACTTGCGGCCACTGGTGTGCGATTCACGCAGGCCTATTCACACACCGTCTGCTGCCCGGCGCGAGCGCTGCTGATGACCGGTCGACATCCGCAGCGGTCGAACGTCAACATGTGGACGCAGGGAGACGCCAAAGCCAAAAAAGGCAGAAACATGTACACCGAGGAGGTCACGATCGCCGAGCATCTCCAGGCTGCGGGATATCGTACGGGCCTGTTTGGCAAGTGGCATCTCGGGGCGCACCTGGACTTCGGCCCGACAAAGCAGGGGTTCGACGAGTTCTTCGGGCTGCGCGGCGGATTCATCGACAACTACAACCATTACTTCCTGCACGGTAAGGGTTTTCACGATCTGTACGAGGGCACCAAGGAGGTTTTCGCCAAGGGCGAGTACTTCCCCGATCTGATCACCGCCCGCGCGCTGAAGTTCGTCGAGAAGAACAAGGACCGCCCGTTCTTCATGTACCTTGCATTCAACATCCCGCACTACCCCGAGCAGGCCGACAAGAAATTCGACGAGCGTTACAAAGACCTGAAGATGCCCCGCCAATCGTACGCCAAAATGATCTCCACCGTCGACGATCGGATCGGACTGATGCTGGCCAAACTCAAGGAATTGAAAATCAGGGACAACACGATCGTCATTTTCATGTCGGACAACGGGCACTCGCGAGAGCGCAACGCGATCCGCGTGGACAACCACACCAGCGGCCTGGCCAAGGGAACGAAATACGGCGCCAACGGCGGCGGTGGGAACACGGGCAAGTGGATCGGCGCCAAGGGCTCGTTCCAGGAAGGCGGGATCCGCGTACCGGCGATTATCTCCTGGCCCAAGATCCTGCCCAAGGGTATCGTTCGCGACCAGGCGATTACGGCGGCGGACTGGTATCCGACGATCTCCGAGCTTTGCGGACTGGCCCAACCGAAAGTCAAGCTCGACGGGCAAAGCCTGCTGAAGATCATCAAGTCAGCGGACTCACCGACCCATCACAAGGTGATGCACTGGCAGTGGGGCGGCGGCTGGGCCGTGCGCGAAGGCGACTGGAAGCTCATCGGCAACGGGAAGCGCGGCAGGTCGCTGGGCAACCTCAGCGGTGAAAAACCCGAACGCGAGAACTTCATCAAGACGAAACCCGAAATCGTCAAACGCCTACTCGACCTTCACCTGGAATGGGTTAAGGAAGTCACACCGAAGCGTTGACGGCGTCACGCAGGTTTTCCGACCGGCGCCAGGTAGACCACGAACTCGTTGTCGCCATCGAGCCCCAGCAGGGAGTCCATCGCATCCTGATCGTACGCCGCAATCGCACACGTACCGAACTCGATGGCTTCGGTCGCCAGGTATAGATTCTGGCACACGTGTCCGGCGTCCAGCAGCATGTTCTTGTGGGCCTCGTGTTGATATCGCCATTCACCGCGATACGGCAGGCAGCTCCAGACGAAGACCGCCGCGCCCCGGGCGACAAACCTCTGCCCGAACGTGGCGGCGGTCAATCGCCCGGATACCTCGTCCGACATCTCCCCCGTCGCCAGCAGTTCGTGGGTAAGGGGCAGGTATCGATATATCCCCTCCGCCAGCCCCTCAACGCGGTTTGCCAGAATGTACGTCTCAAACGCGTGTCTCGCCCCCGCCGAGGGCACGGGGCGGAAGGTGGAACACTGGTTGGGTCCGACGCGGTCTATACCCTGCGTAGCCCAGAGCAGTAGCGACAGTTCCGCCGGCGTTAGCGATTGGTCGGAGAACATGCGGTGGCTGCGGCGGTCTTTCAGGCATGCGTGGATGTCGGGTTTCCGTATGGCCTGGGCGTCGGGCCCGGGCAGCTTGATGACCTTCTCGGATTGTTCGTACGGTTTCTCCAGCGGCGGTTGGGCAACTCCACCGGACTGGTCCGATCGCCGACCATCCATGTCCGCAAACCCCGACTTCATGAACTCGCGCCCGGACTCTATTGATTTCATGTCTTTGCTCCGTACGTCATTGCATTGCAATGATGGCATGGTGCGCCGCGGGCGTCAAGGGCGGTCAGATAACGGGAAATGTCAGGCACTCGCCGTTTAATCGAGGATTCAAAGCGGGACAATTGCTCCGAACCTCGGTATAATGTTCGTATAGTCATCCAAGCGAGATCCACCATGGGATTCCGATCTACAATTCTCCTGGTTGTTGCGGTCGGCCTGGCTTTGTCGCCCGTGTCGGTTGCTGCCGACGACGCCGAACGTCCGGTGCGAGAAGTGAAATTTACCTACGATGCGGGCAAGGACGTGACATGTTTGACGCGATCGGCGGCTGTGGGCGTACATCGCATCGACTCGAAGACGTCGCTGGTCAATCTGACCATTGGCGGAGAGCCCGTTTCGTCGGCCGGTTGGACCGGTAAGGCGGGCTCTCGGCTCGGCGTGGACCTCAACGGCGACGGACTCGTGAACCCAGTCGAATACCACAATGTCAACGAGGACGATTCGGTGGTGCTGACTGTAAAACGCGACGGGAAGGAACTGACAATCCGGTGCATGGACGTCAAGATCGAGTACGATCAGAAGAAGAATGAAGTAACGTCCATGAAATGGCGGATGCGGGGATTGCACGGTTGGATCGGGCAGATCGACTCGCTGAAGATCCGTATCATCGACGATAATTTCGACGGTAAGTACGGACATGACGGTCGCGATGCGATCTTGATCGGTAATTCTAAAATTGCTCTTCCGCTTCGCCACTACCACAGGCTCGGCGAGAAGTTCTACAAATTCGAGATTACCGCCGATGGTTCGAGCCTCAAGTTCCAGCAGATAAAATCTCCTCATCTGGGAATGGTGCGATCGCCCTTGCCCGCGAGGAACCTGGTGGGCCTCGTGCTGGAAAACGGTGGCGGGGCGTTCGATATCCAGGCGTGCAGCAAGACGGGGATCCCTTCGGGGACGTATCATCTGGCGTACGGGGCTATGGGCGATCCGAAGTCGCCGCTACCGTTTTACCGCGTCCAGGACACCGTGAAGTACGAGATTGAGACCGACAAGATCAACATGCTTCGAATCGGTCCGCCTCTGCAACTGGTTTTCTGGGCGGAGTTCAAAGAGGAACTCGACGACAAGAAGAAGATGGTCAGGAAGATCGGGATCAGGCACCCGGACCAGGTGATGGGCGCCGGCGGTGAGATGTACTCGCCTATCAGCTTTCCCAACGCCCTCAGTGAGAAGGGGCGTCCGGGCATTATGATCCTCCAGGGCAACAGAGTACTGGTCAAAACCGTCATGCCCGAATGGAAGGGCGCGGTTGGAGATTTCTGGTGGACTCTGCCCGACAAGCTTTCGCTTCGAGGCATCAGGGTGATCATGGCCGCCCGCACCCAGCAGCTTGGAAAAGTCATTGGTATGAGGACCATTAAGCAGATCGCCTCCAAGACCCAGTTTACCGCGCCGGCGACTGACAAACCGTCGGTCACCACGACACCGTGGAAAAAGCCCGCTCATCCCACCACAGCCCCAAAGGTCGTCAAGATCAAGCCAAAACCCAAGCCCCACGTGCCTCCGCAGAAAGGCACGCGCCCGCCCAAACCGCTGAAACCGGCGGTCGCCGGCGAGGTCAAGGCCCGTCGGTTGGTGAAGTTGGCCCGGAACTACGACAAGGTGAGGATGCGCGCCAAGGCCATCGAAATCCTCAAATCAGCCATAGAAAAGTATCCGGACACCGATTCCGCCGTCACCGCCAGGAAACTGTTGGAGTCGATGAAATAAGTTACCGCCCTTTGGTGCGGGACATTTGATCTGAATCGGAGTATAATATTGGGGTATTTGTGGATTGTACCTCACCAGTATTGTCGGCCTCCGAAACGAGATTTGCCATGAGACCCAAAGCTGGAGTTCTCTTCGCTGTCGTTCTTGCTTTGACGGCTGTGTCAATTGCAGCCCGCAAAGCCCCCGCTCCAACCGAAGGAAAGATTACGCTCACTTACGATAGCGGTAAGAGCGTCACGTGCCTTACGCCCCAGTGGGCTTCGGGCGGTAAGCAGGTATCTGCAACAGGTTCGATGGCCAAGGTGCGCCTTGCCGGGAAGAGTATTCCCGCCGCCGGTTGGAAGAGCGGGAAGGGTTATCGGATCGGTCTGGATTCAAACGGCGACAATATCGTCAATACCGAGGAATACCGACAGGTCGCCCCCAAGGGTGCGGTGGTACTCACCGGTAAGGTCGAGGGCAAACAACTGTCGGTCCGCTGCGTGGAGGTCTCCGTTCGCTACGATGAGAAGGAGGGCGAAGTACTCAGCATGCGATGGCGGATGCAGGGCGTGTACGGTTGGATCGGTAAGATCGATTCGGTGAAGATACGCATCCTCGACGAGAACCTGGATGGCAAGTACGGCCACAACGGCGCTGACGCGATTCAGATCGGTAACGCCAAACTCGCCCTTCCGCTTCGCGGTCAGCATCGAATTGGCGAGAATTTCTACAAGCTCAAGATAGCGGCCGACGGTTCGAGCCTGGAGTTCAAGAAGATCTCCGATCCGCAGGTGGGCCTGGTCCGCACGCCGTTCAAAGGAAAGTATCTCCTGGGCTTGGTACTCGATGGCCCCAGCGGGGCGTTCGACGTGCAGGCCTGCAACCGTACGGGAATCCCCGCCGGGACCTACTCCGTCGCGTACGGCGCCATAGGCGACCCGAGGGCGCCGCTGTCGCTGTCCAGCGGGCGGAATACTCTCAAGTACGAGATCCAGGCCGACAAGAAGAACCTCCTCCGCATCGGCCCACCGCTGCAACTGGTTTTCTCGGGTCAGTACAAGGAAGAGAAGAAAGACAAGAAGGACAAGAACAACAAGCAGATAGTCAGAAGGCTCGGGATCAGGCGCCCGACCATGATAACTGGCGCCGGCGGCGAGGAGTACGGACCGATCAGTTTTTCCAACGCTCGCAGAGCGAAGGGGCGCCCCGCCGTGATGATACTCCAGGGCAGCAAGACCCTCGTCAAGGCCACCATGCCCGAGAGGGACGGTAACTTGCAAGACTACTGGTGGGAACTGCCCCGAAAACTCTCGCCTCGAGGCATCAGGGTGGTTATGGCCGCTTCGATACCTGGATTCGGAAAGGTCATGGGCGTCAAGACCATACAACAGATCGCCGGCGTGGAAAAGAAAGACCCCACGCCCAAAAAAGTCAAACCATCGGTTATTGTGACACCTTGGAAAAGACCCGGTAAGCCGACGAGAATCGTGAAAAAACCCAAGGATCCCGTCGGCGTCAAGCCCAGGCCCACCACGCGACCGTCAACTGTCACACGTCCGACCAAGAAGCCCAAGCCCGCCGCCAGCGATGAGCAGAAAGCCGCGCGACTCGTAAAACTCGCTGAAAGCTACGACAAGATGAACCTGCGAGCCAAATCCATCGAGGTACTCAAGAAGATCCTCGAGAAATATCCCAAAACCAAGGCCGCCATCACTGCAAGAGTGCTGCTGACCGCCATGCAGTAACGGTTGACGGACCCCAAGCGCGGCCGGGGCGATCTGCTCGGCATCATTTCTGCGTTTGGAGATCGGAGAGGCTCACCGCTGGTGTCGGCGGTGCGGCGGTTATTCGGCCATTTGCATCAGTTCAATCGGTGCGGTGTCTACCATGATGAAGGCGATGGTCAGGCCTTCGAAAACTTCAAAGGGCTCGATCAGGACGTTCTTGCCTTCGATGGCGGTCTGGATATCGTCGACCAGGAACGCTGCATGCGGTTTGGTCCTGAGTTCTTCGGGCATGGGGCTGTCGGCGTCGAACCGCAGCCATTCGATCCTGAATTCGGATGCTTCGGGGTCGGTGTAGAAGACCTTTCCGCCTTCGAGGTACTCTTCGCCTTCGTGCTGCTGGTCGGTGGGGATGCCAATATGGTGGAATTTCATGCTTGCTCCTGGTGGGTTAGGAATTTGAGAAGTTTTAGAATTTCACGTCGGGGTTTGTGAATCTCAGACCGTCATTGTCGTGGAAAGTGGCGTATTCGGTAACGACCGCACCGTCGGGTCCGCCGAGCATGAAATGCCTGGCGGTCGGACGATTCAATGCGTCGATTTCGCCGATGTTCACCTCCTTGACATGTTTCGTTGTGATGAATTCGGCTTGGCTGGCTGGCGTCTGGACGGGGCAGGGCGTGGTTTCTTCACCTTCGGCGAAGGTGTAAATCATTCCGTGTCGCACCTGCCAGCTCTCCATTTTCGCTGCGACCTCGCCGGTCTCGACGTGGGCGTGTTCGACGATCATCTGTCCGGGCAGAAGAAATATCTCGTGCCCGAAGTATTTGTATTCAGCGTCGTTTACCCAGAAGACCCCGCCCATTCCGACGTTGACGAAGTCGCCGAGCCCGAAATCGATGGCCCACATATCGTTTCGCAGTTTGTCGGTTATGGGATAGTTAAACGCCTCGAACATCGCAAAGTAGGCCTCTGAGGCCCGGTCGCCGAGGAATTGGCCTTCGGCATCGTAGAAATCACTGTTATCGAGTTTCACCTTTGGGCTCCTGAAGGCTCTTGCGTGCCGTGGCGTTATTTCCTATGATTAACCCTCTGCCGTTGGGCAGGAGCATGGAGGCTCGCGGGAATCCGTGTGTCAAGCCGGTATGTTTGACTTGACTTCGGACCGGGCAAACCATAGAAACTGAGTTTCGTTTTAGTATATGCAAAGCGTTTTGCCATGACAACATCTAACTAGAAAGGCGAATCCTATGGCTATGAAGAAGTTCATCAACGA
>CAZSLS010000085.1:0-24828 GCA_964607575.1 uncultured Planctomycetaceae bacterium
ACTTGATACGAACATCTCAAAAAACTACCGAGGACGACTTTGCGGTCGCCCTGGGATCACACCACGTTAACTTGACGGCGGATGATCTCGGAAGTAACCTGATGGCATCCGGTGGCCGGAAAGCAGGACATGCGGCAGAGTGACCCGCCAAAGGATATCCGGATGATGTGCGAGGGATCATCGTTCGTGGTCTCCCCGGACTACACTGCGGTCGCATGCTGAGGCATGGGAAAGGAAAGTTATCGTATGCATGAGCATATCGACTCAATCATTGTGGGCGTCTATTTTGTCGTCGTGTTCATCGCCGGATATTTCGTCAGCCGCCACTACAAGAAAGCATCCGCAGCGGATTTCATAACCGGAGGACGCGACAGAACATGGTACCAGATTGCGCTTGCCTTGTTCGCAATGGCCGCCGACCCGGCCATTATCGCCCTGTGCGGACTGGGATTCTTGTGGGGATTCTACATTATCCAATGGAACAGCGTGCACATGTGGTTCACCGCATGGTTTGCGGCGATGTTCTTCGTCCCGATCTACTGGCGTTCAAAGATAGTCACGACACCGGAATACCTCGAAAGACGATTCAGTTTGCCATGCCGAGTCCTGTTTTCGTTGCTGCTGACGTGCGCATTGGTTGTCACTCTGGCTGGCGCGGTTTACCTCGGGGCGCTTCTCTTGGGGAACGTTCTCGGTTGGTCGTTGTGGCCTAGCGTGATTCTCATTTCGCTCATTATTGGTTTCTATGTGATTCTCGGCGGCATGAAGACGGTGCTGGCGATGGATTTCTACCAGGGGATATTCGTCGTCATTACATTGATAATAGTGCTCGTCGCTGTCGTCCACAATATTGGCGGGCTTAAAGTTCTCGCGCAGTCAACCGTGATTTCCGACGCCGGGGTGAAGATGGGTACGATTGTCCCGGCATCCGATTGGTCGCTGACAACAAAAACGTTCTTTCCCTGGCAGGCAATTGTAACTTGGGCGCCAATTACGGGGCTGGCGTGGTTGGTCTGTAATTTCTCAATGGCTCAACGCCTGTTGGCGGCCAAGAGTGAACGAGATGCGCAGAAGGGACTGCTTGCTGTTTCCATTCTCGCGGTATTCTATCCGCTGGCGTCGTTTATAGTCGGTTGCCTGATGCGAATTAAAATGCCGCACGTCCCGCACGATGAGGCGTTCGTTACGGCCATCATGACATTCGTACCGGAGGGGCTGCGGGGTCTGTTGCTTGCGGGTCTCATGGCGGCGTTGCTGTCTACAGTTGACGGAATGTTGACAGCATCTTCGACACTCTTTGCCAGCGACTTCTATTCGCAAGTCATTAGAAAGAATGCGAAACCGCCTGAGTTGAAGAACGTGGTGCGTATCGCCGAGGTCCTGACAATACTTCTTGCGTTCGCACTTGTCCCCGTATTCCAGGAAGCGAAGTCTGTGATGGGGCTCATTCAAGATTTCTACGCTTATGTTTTCGGAGTGGTCATCGCAATCTATCTCATAGGCATGTTCACCAGGAGGATAGCTCCAAGATCCGGATTCATCGCGATGATCAGCAGTGTGCTCCTTACGATAGCTCTGGATATATTTACCGATATCAATTTCGCCTATCTCGGAGTCTTATCCTCTATCGTCACTGTCGTGATCTTTTTCGCACTGAGCGTTTTCGAGCAAAAGCGGGCGGAGCCTATCGATCTTGAAAACCTGACGGTATATACGCTGTCGGACGCGAAAGGACCGTGGGTCGGTCTCAAGGCATGGCCGGGGTTATGGAAATGGGCCTTGGCGCTCGGCGCATCATGGTTCCTGTTTTCATATGGTTGGGAATCTCTCATGCGTTACCTGGCGAATTCGTAAGGGGCGTTGAAAGGCAAAGGAAGCAAGACTATGGACAGACGTGAGATAGTAACAAGAGCTATTGAATTCAAGAAACCGCCCCGGCTCCCGTTCTGGCAATCGATTGTAGACGGTGTCCCCAACGATATCTGCGACTGCTGGGAGATGGATCGCCAGAAGAATGGGTGGTTCTTCGACCCCAACTCCTGGCCGGACAGACACAAAGCATATGATGACTGGGGATGCGGATGGGAAGCATCCGACGTTGAGAACATGGGCCAGGTCAAGCATCACCCACTGGCTGATTGGTCGAAACTGGATTCCTACAGACCGCCGAACCCGAGGGACCCATTCTATTTCGAGCGGCTTGACGAGACCCTAAAAGACGCAGAAGACCGCTATGTCGTAGTGACCAGCCATTTCAATCTCTTCGAACGCCTTGACATGCTTCACGGTTTCGCCGAGACGCTTGTGGATCTATACCAGGAGCCTGAGAAATGCGAAAAGGTTCTGGATATGGTTCTCGATTGGAAACTCGAGCACTGGGCCGAGTTGCATCGTCGGTTCGGCGACAGGGTGAACGGACTTTTCGTCACCGACGACTGGGGCACGCAGAGATCCACCTTCATAAGTGGTGAGATGTTCGATGAGTTCTTTGCTCCACGCTACCGGAAGATGGTGCAGGCGGTTCACGACAACGGTTGGCATCTCATGTTCCACAGTTGCGGCAGAATCAACAATTTCATCCCGCGTTTCATTGATATGGGCGTCGATGTCATGAACATTCAGCAACCGCAGTTGTACGGTATAGAGACTATGGGCGAGATAGCGGCGGGGAAAATCTGTTTTCTCACCACCTCGGATATCCAGAAGACTCTACCGGCGGGCGACCTCGACGAGATACGATCCGAGATCGCCGAACTGATCGCCAACTGGTCGACTCCCGATGGAGGGTTTATCGTATTCAACTACGGAATGGGCGAGGCGATAGGTGTTTCTGAAGAGATAACTGAAGAAATGTTCAGGGAATTCGACAGACAGAAAGACTATTGGGCCAACGTTTGAGCACGATCGTCAGCAACTGTCAATCCGCTTTTTTCAAAACTCCTTAAAAGGAAGACGAATCGAAATGGACTACCCCAACTTTCGACTGGACGATAAAGTCGCCGTGGTAACCGGCGCGAGTAAGGGAATCGGCTACGGTCTTGCCAAGGCCCTCGCCAACGCAGGCGCTAAAGTAGCCCTTGCCGCACGGAATGCCGATCGCCTGAATCAACTTGTCGACGAGATTCATAACGAGGGTGGGCAGGCGCTGGCGACGCCGATGGACGTGTGCAACGTTGCGCAGATCAACGATGCCATGCAAAGAATCCGAGATCACTGGGGAAGCCTCGACATCCTGGTCAA
Organism: uncultured Planctomycetaceae bacterium; assembly: GCA_964607575.1. Taxonomy (GTDB): domain Bacteria; phylum Planctomycetota; class Phycisphaerae; order SM23-33; family SM23-33; genus BS750m-G57. The sequence continues at coordinate 3,241 of CAZSLS010000085.1, forward strand.
CAACGCCGGGATAGGCTTGAAAAATGCAACCGTCGACGTCACCGAGACAGAATGGGACGAAACGATGAACGTTAATTTGCGCGGCTTGTTTTTTTGCTGCCAGGCCGCGGGGAGGATCATGCTTGACCAGGGAAGCGGGCGAATCGTCAACATGAGTTCGCAGGTCAGCGTGGTTGGGTATCGCGACTACGCAGCCTATTGCGCCAGTAAGGGCGGGGTAAACCAACTTACCAAGGCGCTTGCATTGGAATGGTCCCACCGCGGCGTGACGGTTAATGCGGTCGGACCTACGTTCATCTACACTCCGGGAACGGCCCACCTGCTCGATCAACCAGAGGTCCAGAAGAACATACTCGACCGACTTCCGATCAACCGTCTGGGCACAATCACCGACGTTGCCGGCGCGGTTATCTACCTGGCGTCACCGGCTGGCGGATTAGTGACCGGAGAACTGTTGCTGGTCGACGGCGGTTGGACCGCGCAATAACCGGCTGCGGGCCGGAGTATTGACAACATGAACAGTTTCAATGACACTACTGCCTGCACCGGAGAAATGCTCCGAAGGATCACGGCCCGAAACACTGTGGGAGAAGCACGTGAGCACGATCGTCAGCAACAATGGTCAGCCAAGCTACTCACTGACAAACGATCGGGTCTCGGTCTGCGTCACCGTTCAGGGCGGGCATATGACCGCCGTATTCGATGAGAACATATCGCCCTTCTTCACCGCGCCCTGGTGGAGCGAGGCGGATATTGGAGGCGACGACCAGATCACCAGGGTCCTGCGCGGCGATTTCTTCTGCCTGCCCTTCGGAGCCAACACCGAACCATACGAAGACATCAGGCATCCCGTACACGGACAGACAGCCAACGACTGCTGGGACTGCGTCGGAATGGACGACAGCGGCGGAGACAAGACCCTCAGGTTGAGAATGGATCTCGATGCGGACCGCGGCGCGGTTGAAAAACTCATCCGCCTGAGGGACGGTGAGCCAGTAATCTACAGTGAACATATCGTCACCGGTCTTGAAGGCAAATTCCCCGCCGGTCATCACGCCATCCTCCAGTGTCCCCAGGAGCCCGGGGCGGGCATTATCGACATGACCGAGCCGGTAACCGGGTTCACCGCGCCCGAGCCGATTGAAGATTCGACGATGGGCGGGTACTCGCTGCTCCAGGCCGGGCGGGAAGTATCAGACCGCACGAAAGTCCCCTGCTGCAACGGAGGCTACGCAGACCTTGGGCGCTATCCCACGCAAAAGGGATACGAGGACGTGGTTCTCTTCGTAAGCGACACATCGAAGCCGTTTGCTTTCACCGCAGCCTCATTCCCAGGCCAGGGATACCTCTACTTCCAACTCAAAAACCCCAGCGTATTGCCCCAGACGCTCTTTTGGTTGTCCAATGGCGGCAGGCACTACGCACCTTGGAACGGGAGGCTTGCGGGCGTGCTTGGAATGGAGGAAATAGCCGGCTTCTTCCACTACGGAATGAAGGAAAGCGTTGAACCCAACTTTCTGCAGGAAGGAGGATTCAAATCATTTGTTGAATTCAAGAAGGCCCGGCCTTCCTCGATAAAGGTGATCATGGGAGTTGTCCCCATCGAAAACGATTTCACGGGAGTCCGGGACATCGTTAAAAGCGGTGACGGCGAGATCACGATCCTCGGGAAGAACGGCCGGAACATGAACATTTCCTGCAATTCGGATTTCCTGATCGCCAGTGAGCGTTAGGAAACAGAGGATCACCTTGGCGATATAGCCTGAACAAACAGACTACAAGGAACATCACAGCATGAATGCCGCAAATCCAATCCTGGAGAACCCCGAACCTGACTTTGACACTCTGGTTCGCGTTCTAAACGGGCAACAGGCAGCAACGAAAGTCCATCAATTCGAATTGCTGGTCGATGGTGAAATCCTGCAGGCTGTCCAGGAGAAATATCTGGGGCGAGCATGGATACCGCGGACCGAGGAAACCGCCGAAGCATACTTCAAACAGTTCATCAACATCCATTACCTGCTCGGGTATGACTTTGTCCTGGAGGGCGTCTGGAGAACGGTCTGGCGGAACCATCCTCCCATGCCCTCGCTGGTCGCCGAAGACACCGCCGGCGAGTTGGCTCGCGATCAACGCGAATGGACAGACGAGGGAAAGGGCATCATCACATCGCGGGAAACTTGCGAGCAGTTCCCATGGGACGCCATTAGTGTAGACTACGAGCCCTACGAAATAATGGCCAGTTGCCTGCCGGAGGGAATGAAAATCACCGTGTCCTCCTGTGTCTTCGAGCACGTGCTGGAGAACCTCCTGGGCTACGAGGGGTTATTCTGTCTGATCAATGACGAACCGGATCTGGTCGCCGAAATATTCGCACGATGGGGCCGAAAGGTCTACGACTACTACAAGAACGTGATCACAATGGACGCCGTCGGAGCGATCTTCCATGCCGACGACCTGGGATTCAGAACGTCGGTCATGCTGCCGCCGGACTACCTGCGCGAGCATGTCTTCCCATGGTTTAAGAAGTTCGCCGATCTGGCCCACGAACATGGTAAACCTTACTGGTATCACTGCTGCGGCAACATCTACGATTGCGGAGTGATTGACGACATCATGGAAATTGGTGTCGACGGGCTTCATTCTTTCGAGAAAACCATTATCGCACCGGAAGATTTCAAGGATCGTTATGGAGATCGGATCGGCATAATGGGCGGCGTCGACATGGATAACCTGTGCAGAATGAACGAGGATGATCTGAGAACCCATATTAGAGACATGTTGTCAACCTGCGTGCCCGGCAGGTTCGCGTTGGGGAGCGGAAACTCCGTAGCCAACTATGTGCCGGTTGACAACTACATAACCATGCTGGACGAAGGCAGGAGATTCACTGAAACCATGTAGGACCCGCAATGGTTGCTACAATCAGGAGAAGAAATAATGACGTACACTTACGAGCAGGTAGCCAAGACAATAGACACATCGCTTTTGAATCCGGGGCTCGATGACAAGGCTCTTGAAGAAGGATGCCGCATCGCCCTGAAATACAACGCCGCAAGCGCCTGCGTAATGCCGTTCTATCTCAAGCAATGCGCCGAGATACTCGCCGGAAGCACGGTCAAGGCAAGCACGACCATCGGCTTCCCGCATGGAGGGCACACGACGGCTGTGAAGCTGGCCGAAGCAAAGCAGGCCCTGGCTGACGGCGGCGAGGAACTCGATATGGTCGTCAATATCAGCAAGGTGCTCAGCGGCGACTGGGATTACGTACAAAAGGACATCAAAACCGTCGTGGACATCACCAGGGACCATGGGCAGAAGTCAAAGATCATATTCGAGAACTGCTACCTGAACGACGATCAGAAGATCAGGCTTTGCGAGATATGCGCTGAACTGAATCCGGACTGGGTCAAGACTTCCACCGGATACGCCCACGGCGGAGCGACGATCGAAGACCTGAAACTCATGCGAGCCCACAGTCCTGAGCATATCCAGGTCAAAGCGGCGGGCGGTATCAGAACACTTGACGCCCTTCTTGAGGTGATGGATATGGGCGTCACCCGTGTCGGATCAACTCGCACAGTGGAATTCTGCGAAGCATACAGGGAAAGGATCAGCAAATGAAATATCGGCGTCTGGGAAAGACTGGCATTGATGTCTCGGAGATCGGCTTTGGAGCGTGGGCCATCGGCTCGCACTGGGGCGCCCAGAGCGACGACGATTCGCGTGAAGCCTTGAATATCGCCATCGACAAGGGTGTCAATTTCATTGATACCGCATTTATCTACGGTGAAGGCAAGAGCGAACGGATCGTCGCCGAACTCTGCAAGGCCAGAAGCGAGAGAATATACGTCACCACCAAAACCCCGCCGATCGACGGACCTTGGCCCCCATTGCCCTACTGCCGTGCCGAAGAACGGTTCCCGGAGAAGTATTTGAGGGAAAAAGTTGAGCAGCATCTGGGGGACCTTGATGTTGATCGTATTGACATCCTTCTTCTCCACACGTGGACCAGAGCCTGGAACGCCGATCCCCGCCCTCTCGAAGTCCTGAGAAAACTGTGCGAGGAGGGCAAAATCGGGCACATAGGCGTCTCCACGCCGGAACACGATCAGAACTCCGTCATTGAACTTATGCAGAAGGGCCTGGTTGACGTAGTGGAGGTCATTTTCAATATATTTGAACAGGAACCAGCGGCCCAGTTGCTTCCCGTCGCTAAGCAATGTGATGTCGGAACTATCATCAGGGTCGCCTTTGACGAAAGTTCGCTGACCGGCAAGTTCACGATGGATACGAAATTCGAGGAAGGCGATTTCAGGAACACGTTCTTTGCCGGCGACAGGCTGGCGCGAACGGTTGAGAGAGTTGAAAAGATAAAGCAGGACGTCGGCGACACCGACCTGACTCTGGCCCAAATCGCGTTGAAGTTCGCCCTGGATCAAGAGGGAGTGAGCACTGTCATTCCCGGCATTCGCAACAAGTGGCAGGCCGAAGTAAACACAAGCGTTTCGGACCTGCCGCCGCTGGCGGATGATCTTGTCGATAAACTGAGACTGCACGGATGGAACAGGGCGTTCTGGTACTCCGGAAAGTAGCGATCAGAACGGATTGAGCATATCCTTGATCTGTCGCGTGCCCCAAACGTTGACTTCCTCGATAACCGTGTTGTCGGGTACATCCACACAGTGGACGAGGGTCGCGGCGAACTCAGCCGCGCCAGGGTATCCCTCCAACCAGTCGTCGTCAATTCCCGCCGCAGCGCAGAAGCCCGTCCTCGCCGCCCCGGGAATGAAGCACGTCGCCTTGCCGCCCCATTCAGCCATCTCCAGGTGAAGGCACTTAGTATAGCCCACCATGCCCGCCTTGGCGGCGGTGTAGACCGACCAGCACGGCCAGGAGTGACGAGCGCACGCGCTGGAGACGTTGATGATGTGCCCGCGCCCTCGCGGCTTCATCGCGCCGATCACCTCGCGCGACCCCTTGATCACCGAAGCGATATTGATGTCGAGGATCTCAGAGATGTCTTCATCGGTGAGATTCTCCACCTCTGCGATATTGCCTCCGGCTCCGTGATTGTTGATCAGCACGTCGATCTGTCCGAAGCGTTCCAGGGTTGCGGAGATAAGTTGCTTCCAGTCGTCGGTGCTTACCGCGTCGGCGCGTACCGCCAGCAGGTCGTCACTGGCCAATTTCGCAGCCGCCTGATCCAGGCGTTCCTGGTTTCGCCCGGTGATGACAACCTTGGCGCCCATTTCCAGCAGCATCCCGGCCGCCTCGAGCCCAAATCCGCTGGACCCGCCGGTGATGACAACCACTTTGTCCTGAACGTGATGTTTCATTGTCTATACCTCGTTAATTGGTTAGCTGGTTAGAATACCGGCTCTTTAGCCCGCCTTGTATTCCTTTTCTACTTTTTTCGTTATTAGGGTGTAAACCGCAATCGTACCGATGAGTACGACGCCTTTGGCAAAGGGCTGCCAGGATTCATGAATCCCGGAAACTCTCATACCAGTGGAAACACACATGATGATCAGGGCTCCGACGATTGTCTTTAATACCGAACCCTCGCCGCCGTTGAAACGCGTTCCGCCCAGGAGAACGGCAATGATGACGTCCAACTCCATCAGTTTTCCGATCTTCGAGTCGCCCATGGATATGTAACTTGCGCTGGCTATGCCGCCGACGGAAGACAAAACGCCGACGATAATATACAGAATCCATATCGTCCGGATTACATTGATCCCCGATAATTCCGCGGCGGTTCTGTTTCCGCCGATGGCGGCGGCGTATTTGCCAAGCACCGTCATTTTTTGAACAATGACCATAATGAGGATGACGGCGATGGCGACATAAAACGCGGCTGGCAAGCCGAGAAAAACATCGGCTCGCGCAAAATCGTTGATCCCCTCCGGCATATTGCCTTTTATGAGTCCGCTTCCCTTTGGGGTCAGCGCTCTGGCGATCCCGCGAAAAACATACAACGTAACCAGGGTCGCGATGACGGGCACAATACGGAGTTTCGTCACCAGCAGACCGTTGACCCAGCCCATGATACCTCCCAGCACAAAGACCAGCAGTGCAGCCTCGAAGAACCCGAATCCGTTCTTGAGAAGAATGCAGTACACCACACCGCTCAAAGCGACCATACTGCCCACCGAAAGGTCGATCTGGGCGGCGATCATGATCAATGTGACGCCGCTGCATACCAGCAGTATTGGCGCCGACGTTCGCAGGATATTGACAACATTATCATGGCTCAGAAATTTCGATGACATGGCGTTGAAACCTGTCACAATCAAAGCCAGCACAAGAAACACGAAGACGCTCCTGAAAGTCTTCCACGTGAATTTGTTCCGTATTTGCAGTATTGCCAATTCCTCCTTACGTAGTTCTTCTGTCCAGTGCAAAGCGTTGGGCCAATATGGCGATCAATGTAATGGAACCTTTTACGATCGTCTGAATATCAGGCGATAAACCCAGCATGTTCAACGATGTCGACACGATGCCCAGGATAAACGCGCCGACAACGGCGCACATGACAGATCCGAATCCGCCGAAAATACTCGTCCCGCCCAGCAGGGCGATTACCAGGACGTTGAATTCGAACCCGGCCCCGAGGCTGGAACTGCCCGAGCCATGATCGGACGCCATAATGACGCCGACCAAGCCGGCGACAAATGAACTGCCCAGATAGAGGATCGAAATGTGCTTATCAACTTTTATACCCGAGAGTCTGGCGGCGACTAGATTCGCCCCGATGTAGTACGTCCGGCGCCCGAACACAGTCTTCTTTTCCACAATCAGCGCAATGACGACAATAATGACCATTAGAATGACGGATGTGTTGACAGGCCCGACCAGAGAAAACGCGCCGAGTGTCTTGAAGACGTGCGGCAGCCCGGCAATACGTTGTGCGCCATCGGTTACGATCATCGCAATACCGCTCGCCAGTGACATCGTGCCCAGGGTGACGATAATGGAGGCGACTTTCAGGCGGGTTACAAGAAACGCGTTGATAGCACCGACGGCCATGCAGCACAAAAGAGCCAGGGAAACCGCCAGGCCGTAAGGCATTCCCAGACCGTTGGCCAATTCCATACCGCCTTCACTTCCCCGAGCCTGACAAAACCAGGCGGAAAGAACCGCCCCCAGGGCGACCACGCCGCCAACCGACAAGTCGAAATTGCCGCTGATCAGAAGAAACGTCACGAAAATAGAAAGAACTATCAACTCGGCTTGCTGGCTCAGCAGGTTGGAAAAAGTCTGTATGCCAAAAAAGCGGGGCACAAAAATAGACGCCGTTGCAAAGAGAACAACCAACACGGCGAACATGCACAAAACAATATACGATTCGTTGCTCAGCCTCCCGATAGCTGTGTTTCTATTCGGCATCCAGGCCCCCTGTACAAATATGAAGCAGTTCTTCGGTGTCGACATCGCCATTGTTGTCCAGTTCCCGCCTTAGGCGCCCGTCATAAAGAAGGAAGATCCTGTCGCACATATGCATGATCTCAGGCAATTCAGAAGAGCAGAGGATAATCGATTTGCCCGCGTTGGATAACTGCCTGATGATCTTGTAGATTTCACTCTTGGCTCCGACATCGACCCCGCGAGTCGGCTCGTCCAGAATGAGAAGGTCGGCGTCGGCGAACAGGCACTTGGAGAAAACCACTTTCTGCTGATTACCTCCCGAGAGCTTGGCGACTTCCTTTTCGGCGCTGCTGGTGACGATGCCCATTTTTTCGATGTATTCGAGCGTGGTTGACTTTTCGGCCGCTGCGTTTATGAAGCCCCTGTTGGATATCTTGTCCATATTCATGACGGGAATATTGCTCCTGATAGTCAGCAGCGTGAACAGGCCCTCCGATCTCCTTTCCGAGGGCACCATCGCAATTCCGGATTCGATCACTTTGTCGGTCATGTGCTCGAGCCTTCGGCCCTTGAACATGATGTCGCCGGTGTATTTGTCCGCACCATATATCGCCTGCGCCAGTTCGGTTTTGCCAGCGCCCACCAGACCGTAAAACCCTACAATCTCCCCGCGTTTTACTTCAAAAGATATGCCCTTGAGCTTACTGTTGCGGAGGTCTCTTACTTCCAGCAGATTTTCGGCGTCAGCCAGGTCTCGCGGAATGTATTCCTCGTAAACCGCTTTACCGATCATCAGCTTGATCAGTTCAGCCCTGTCCTTGACATCGCCGACCGCCTTGGTTTCAATGTGGCCGCCGTCACGCATGACTGTTACGTAATCGCCCAACTCGAATATTTCGTCCAGCCTGTGAGAGATGTAGATAACGGTCACATTTTTCTCTTTAAGGCTTTTTATGATCTTGAACAGGCGTCGAGTTTCCTCCTCGGTAATGGCGGCCGTCGGTTCGTCCATGATGATCACCTCGGACTCCGACGCCACGGCCCGGGCAATTTCCACCATCTGTTTCTGGGCGACGCTCAAGCTGGATACGCGCTGCCTGGGGCTGATCGACGGTTCGATGCTTCGCAGCACGTCGACCATCTTCCTGATCTTGTTCGTCCTTCTTACGAAGCCATACCAGGTGTCCTCCATGCCAAGGGTGAGGTTCTCCTCAACGGTAAGCTGGTCAACTACATTCAGCTCCTGGAACAATGTGCTGACGCCCTTCTGTTTGGCGTCCCCAGGGTCATGCGCCACGTACTCCCTGCCGTTCATAAGCACTGATCCGCTCGTCCTTGCGACCGCACCGGTAAGGATTTTGATCAGAGTTGATTTCCCGGCTCCATTTTCCCCGACCAGACAATGAACGGTGTTTCTCAGCACATTGAAGCTGACATTATCAACCGCGCGTACGCCTGGAAACTCTTTAGTCAGGTTTCTTATTTCCAGTGCGATCGAGTTCACCATTCGGATCCTCATAAACTCAGAGAAGATCTACGCCCGGCCGACGGGCTTTTCTCGAACCCGCTGATTGGAGATTGGTTTGCATCACTGATTGTGATGCGATTTGTGCTGCCGTTAGTACTTGGGCATTGTCACATTGGCGTTGTATTGTTCATTGTACCATTTCACGGCATCATCCGGTTTCATGCTCCAATAGCCCACAAGCAAGTTCGGGATGAAGATCGCTTTCCTGTTGGCCTCATCGACCTGCTTGATCTTGCCTTCCTTTATCGCGAACAGAGTATCGATCCTGACCTTACCGGTTTCCCTCGGCGGGATGCCCATTGACATTTTTAGTGACGAACTCGGATCGAAAATCTCGAACAGTTCATTTTCAGGGCAATCGGTGCTGACAACGATTTCGGTCAGGGGGACGCCGTCTTTCATTCTTCCTCTGCCCGACGCCCTCAAACCGGGCATCGTACCGTCGGTCAAGTTGGATGCTTCAGAGTAGATCAGGCACAAGCCCGGGTGACGTGTAACAAGGTCCTGGATGGTCTTCTTGGCGACATCCGCGCCTGCGTTGCAATCGAAGCAACCGAGGTCTTTAGCGTCCGGCGCTACTGATCTGACGCCTTTGACAAAAGGAACGGTGCGGCCTTCTGCGACAGCTTCATTATCAGGCCAGCCCAGTTGAACCATCACGATCGGCTTGTCCGGATGGGCCTTGATCCACTGCTCGGCCGCGATCTTGCCCATCTCGAAGGAAACTTCAGCTTCACCAGGTCTGACAGACGGAATGTCAATGGGCATCTTATCGAAATAGCTGGCGAGGACAATTCCTCTACTGAGGGCTTCTTTAAGACCGGGCTTGGCTGAATCTCCCTGCCAGATGTGAAGTGTAGCCATATCCATGCCCTGGGCAATCATCTGGTCAACGTTGGCTGTCATAGTGGCCACATCGGACTTCCCATCGAATACCTGGACACGAGCGCCGTACTTTTCTTTGGCGTGTTTCTTGGCCCAGTATGACTGTGCCTGGTGAAAGCCGTTTTTGAAGTCGGATACGAAGTACGCAATCTTTACTGAACCATCATCGTCTTTATTGCAGCCTGTGCAAAACACTCCGATCAGCAGCGCCGCTGTGGAGAGAACAAGTGACATGATCATGTGATTATTCTTCATATTATGTGCCTAAACATGTGTTTATGGGGACGTCGTATTGCATGACTTTAGCGTATCATTCTGTACTAGTCCAACGATCTTTGGGTATTAGTGACAAGAAAATCTGACTTCCGCTGAGTGATAGAGAGGTTTCCTTCTAAGTGTCTTCAGAACAATGAAATCTCTCACGACAAATGGACCGAATTTGTGAAACAAACCGCCCGCATCGACGCAGAATTTGAAGACAGACGAAAGTCAACTGAGGCAATATCTCTGGAGAAACTCGAGAACTTTGACCCACCGATGTCCTGTTCGTTCGAAATCCGCGGTCCCGGTGCGGATTCGCAGTCAGGCCAGGGTTTTCCACGGGCGAAATTCGACGATCTGCCCGGCGGGAACTTCCGATGCGCCTTTGGGGATCAGGAACACACCGTCACCTCGCGCCGCCGACAGCAGGTCGCCTGAACCGGTCGATTTCAGCGGGATCAGGTGGGATTGGCCCGGGCCCTGAACGAGGCGAGCCAGGACATATTCCCATCGCGTGCCCTTCACGCGTACGGCGCGACCGAGGGGCAGGTGAAGAGCGGGTTGGCATGCCCCGGGCTCGATGCCCGACATACGGCGGATCGCCGGCAGGGCAAGCTCGTGCAGCCCGTTCAGGGCGCTGAGCGGATTGCCCGGTAGCCCGAAGATATGTCGATTGCGACTCATTGTCGCGTAGAGTTGCGGACCGCCGGGCTTCATCTTCACACCGTGAAAACGTACAGTCGCTCCGATCTGCTCGACAGCGCCTGGAACGAAATCGTACTTACCAACCGACACCCCGCCGGTGAGTATGACTACGTCACAACTCTCGATTGCAGATTTCAAACTCGCAGCAAGCACGTCCGGATCGTCACCGACGATCTGCTGAGTCGCCCAGACGTGTCCCTCGTCGGCCAGCGCTGCAAGCAGCGACGGACCGTTTGAGTTTCGCAGTTGATACGCCCGCACCGCCTCCGAAGCATCTCGCAGTTCTCTGCCCGTGCACAGGACGGTCACCGCGGGGCGCCGGTAGACGGGCACCACCGCCTTACCGACCGAGGCGCACAAGCCTATCTGCGACGGCCCCAACATGGTTCCCGCGGCCAGGACCGTGTCGCCTTTAGCGGCGACTTCGGCTCGTCGGCGGATGTTCGCCCCGCGTTTGATCGATGTCAGGAACGTCACCCGCCCGTCAGCGATCTTGGTTTCCTCGACTTTGACCACGGTGTCTGCGCCGCGAGGGATTACCGCGCCGGTGAGGGTCTGAACGCACGTTCCGGGCAACACTTTCGGCCTATCAGACGAACCGGCCGCCGATTCGCCGACGAGCCTCAGCGAGGCTCCGCAGCGAGCGATATCGCGAGCCTGAACTGCAAAACCGTCCATAGCTGAACGATCTGTTGGGGGAATGTCTCTGTCGGCGCGGATGTCTCTGGCCAGACATGCGCGCAGCGCTTCGGACAGAGGAACTCGGGTCGACGCCAGAGGGCGAACGTGCTTGAGAACTATTCCCCACGCTCGCGCGGGACTTATTGACGCCATATGCAGTGCATCTCCTTTCCAAATACGGGAGGCCGGGACGTTTCCATCCGAACCCTGTCGCCCGGGGACCATGGCGCCGCGCCGTAGGCCTTCCGGGTCGGAGACTTAGATTCGATTATCTTGTCTATTGTGCAGAGTTACCGGCAGTCTGTCCAGTATCTCTACATCAATGTGCCTCGCATGTTCATGTCAAGGTGCATTATCCAGAGCGAAACAAACGAGAAGATAATCATTGCTGTCAGCAACGGAACCTGTACGACAGTCGCCAAGCGTCCCTCTCCGAAGAGCTTTCTGGAGGTCTTCTGGGAAATAATGATCCCGAATACGTGCCCGATAATCACAAGCAGCACCTGCGTGATCCAGATAGCATCCTTGCCGAGTATGGGAGGCAGGCTTTTCCAGGAAGCGGTCCCGAACAGATCCCACCCGAATCCCATAGGATCCGACAGCAGGGGTAGAACGTTCTGCCCTTCCATGAACAAGTGCATGCCGTTGTGCGCCACATGGTAGAACAGCGCAATCGGGAGTACGGAATAAGAGAATTGTATGAATATCTTCATCGCAGAGACGTTTTCGGCTCCTGCATCCTCTTTCGGACCAAGCCACTTGCCCAAGAATCTGGCGAGTATGCAGAAACCGATATACAGGAGCATCGGAGCGATCAACACCGCCGTCATGCCGATCGTAAATGACATCAGTCTCCCAGTCCCGAATACTCCGGTAATCCACCCGATGATCGTTCCCTCAGGAGCGGTTACGTTTTCCCAGAAAGGGGTCATTGTGAGTCCGTGAAAGCTGGTCATCGAAAGTAGCACGACCGCCAGAATCGCCTCGTCCAGCCGCGGTCCGGTATAGTTGAACAGATCTTCGGCGAACGGGCGGATGTTTATCGCCACGTTGTCGTTTGGGCAGCTTCTTACGCACTCGGTGCATTTCAGGCAGTAGGTGTTGTCTTCGAGTGTCGCCAGGCACAACGACGTCGGACACGGATTGCCCTTATCGTTGCCCGCGTAGCAGTCGCGCGTTTTGCAGGTCTTGCAGATATCCTTGTCAGCAGCCCGGACCTCCACCGGAGCGAACGTGGCGTACAAGCCGGAGATCCGCCCGACAAAGCAGCCGTGGCGACAGTACGATTTCCGCTCGAACAGCAGCATCGGAACGATCGACAGGACCAGGATGCCGATGGCCATATAGGCGGTGTACTTGGCGCTCGATGTGATGTGGTAGCCGAGTTCCAACCACGTGAGCACAACGAACAACACGATAGCCATTGCGATGTTGCTCAGGAATCGAGGCCACTTCAGGCCCAGGTTAAGCGCGCCGGGGCCGATTCCCCAGAATTTCAAACGCGACAGCGAGGTCGCCAGCAGGTCCCATGGACAGATCAGGCACCATGTTTTTCCCATCAGCATCACCAGTCCGATCAGCGTGGCCCACCAGATCGTCCAGGTTATCACGGGGGTCAGGTTGCCTTCCTGTCGGCCGACCAGGCCGATGTAAATCAGCAGCAGAAAAAGCACCGCCAGGGGAGCCTGCAGCAAGAACTGGAAGTACGGCTTCTTGACGAAAGCCTTGAGCGGTTTGATGCGGAGGACGTTAAACCGCCATTTCGTTCGGCGTACAGGTCTGCGCCCGACGATTTCGGCTACGATGAAGCTGACGGCCAGGATCGCCCCGATCCCGCCGTAAAACATCCAGTCGGGTATTCCGGGCATAACCATCATCCGCTCGCCCTGGGCGTTGATGGTTTCGGCTTTGCAGCCCATCTGGCAGTTGATCATGCCGCAAATCGCGCATTTCTTGTTGGCGGCGGTTTCAGCGGGGCGCGTGTCCTGAGCTCGCGCAACCGGTCCGAGCGTCGCCAGCAGCACGATGGGTATTGCCAATGCTGCCTTTCTCATTGCACAGAATCCTCGTTAAGACCAGCGCGGCGGATTTGCCGCCTCTTGATCGTCGCCACCGCAATAATCAAAGCCAGCACCCCCCCGCCGATAATACCCAGGAACCAGTAGTCGACCTCAGTGGCGCCGATCTGCATCTTGAAAACTTCGTCGACCTTCTGGCCGCCACATTCAAATGTCACTCTTGCGAAATACAGGCCTGTGTCCTTGTAGCGCCATCCGGCCTTGTACATATTGTTCTTGTTTTTGAACGCTTTAACCGCGTGTGCTTTGAGCGGGTCTTCGTCCTGGCCGTAAACAGCGTAGGTGACCTCGCCGTCGAATGATTTGCCCGTGCGATTGTCCTTGACGTACATCGCCAGATCCACCGACGTTGTGCCTGGAATCTCGTAATATGTCATATGCAGCGTTACGTTGTCTATTTCGCGGACATACTCGACCTTTGGAGCATTGGGGTAGTTCTCCGAATACGTATAATGCGGTATTCCGCGAATGTGATGAGCTTCGGCGTACCGGCCCGCAGCGCACACCAGAATCATCGCCGCAGCAATGCGACTCGCCCGTCTCAGCGACCGGTTGCAGTTTGATTTATTACTTGTCATCTTCACCCCACGGTCCGCTCAGCGTGTAACTCAGTGCTTTGGGCTCACACGCCCTCTTGCATAACCCGCAATTGTCACATTCGCCCGTGGCCAGGGCGGTGCTGGCGGGCAAAAGATCATGCGGGCAAACCTTGTCGCAATCGCCGCAATCAGTGCATTTGTCGTCATCGCGACAAATCCGCAGAAAACGCGTCCAGCCCAGGATGGAATACACAGCCCCGCCCGGGCAAAGGCAGCGGCACCACAGTCGTTCTACGAACAGAAGTTCAGCCAGCAACATCACGCCAATAATCACAATACCACTGACCGGCGGGCTGCTCAACAGCGAATCGCGGATCATATCTGAAATTATTCTGGGCGGATACATCGGGAAGAAGAACGACACAGAAAACACCAGCACAAACAGCAGGCCTACCGCAAGGACCGCGTATTTCAGCAGGCTCGTCACCGGCCAACTGAAGAACGCTACGCCCAGGCGATCCAATCCCCTTCGAATAACCGTCACTATTTCCGATAGCAAACTCATCGGGCATATCCAACTGCAAAACACCCTGCCCAGCAGCATGGCCGCCACGATCGGTATGATCGCCGTCAACACCAGCGCTTCTGGCGCACTGAGAACGGCCAGCGGATCGGAGACGCGAAAACCCTTGATACTGAAGGACCACAACCCGCCCTGGGCGAATGTCTCGTAAGGCTGAAGGTGTCGCGAACGCCCGAACCAACCGTCCAGAGTGTCGTATGCCCACGACGCTTCAATCACCTTCTGACCGCCGTATTGGCCCTTCAGGCTGGAGTATTCGTTCAGCAGAACCATGGCGGCGATAACAACCAGCACCAGAATCCGGATAACGTGTCGCGATCTCATTGCGACCTCTTCTTCCGGGGATTGTCGGGGGACGACGCGGGCACAACGCGAATCGCCTGAGGATATACGATGCAGGCATTTTCGCAGAGTCCGCAACCTACGCATTTTTCCGTGTCGACGATCGGTCGTTCCCGCATTCCAGTCTTGAGAGCGAGTTCGGGGAACTGGCACGATCTTATGCACGCTCCGCATATTGCGTTGTTGTACGAGTTGCATATGTTCTTGTCCACGACTGCAGTGCCCATACGGACAGACGCGATAATGGCCTCCCCGTCATCAGGTATCGGCGCGAGCGCTCCGGTCGGGCAGGTGTTGGCGCACTTCATGCAGAGTATGCAGGGCTTTTCTCGCGGGCGGATCATTGGCGTGCCGTCGGCCCCGCCGCCGGAAACGAACTGAATGCAGTCGTTTTCGCAGACTTCCGCACACTGGTTGCATCGAATGCACTTCGTGACGAAGTCATCTTCCTCCAGTGCTCCGGGGGGGGCGCACATACGCAACCCGCCCCGTGCGGACCTTGCTAAGGAACGAGGCTCTCCGCAAATAGAGCCCCGCCCCCAATGCCCCGGCCGCTGCCGAACCAGCGCCAAGCTGCAACATCTCACGTCTTGATAACGTCATATTTACTGCACCAACAGCTGTTACAGGTTACAACACCCTGCAAACCTACAAGCGGACAATACGCGCCGCCAGTTTCTTGAAATCCACCTGTCCGGAGACCGGATCATAGGCGCGGTGGCTGGTCGCATTGACCAGCCATTTGTTCTTCTTAGGATCGGCCGAATCGGCCACCGAGAGATTCCATGGGCTGAAGATATAACCCTTGGGCACTTCGTTTCGCCCGGGCTTCACCTTGGCTCGCATCCCCGGAACGCTGACGCGCGCTTCGTACGACCCTCGCCGCGTTTCCACTCGCACCATGTCTCCGTCTTTGACACCGGCGGCTTTGGCGTCGTCGGGGTGAATCTCGATATACTGTTCGGGCACCATGCGTGCGGTTGTCGCTCCGCGTATGGTCTTTGACGCATGGAAGTGTTCGTAGACGATTCCCAGTCCCAACCAGAACGGGTACTTGTCCTTGGGCACTTCGTCCCACTTCTTGCCCAGGTGGTCGGTGTCTGGCCATTCGGGCGGAAGGGCCATGTCGCGGGCCTTAACCAATACGTCTTCCTTGTGGGCCGAAGCGTAGTAGTCTGCCTCGGTGCCCATCTTTTGCATGTTGGCGATGACGGCGTCTTTCTCAGCGTAATCCTGGCGACAGGACTTGAAGTGGAGCTTGCCATCGCCCGTGCGGAAATTCCCATAAGGCCTGCCATCCTCGCCCTCCTCCCAGCCTTCCTGATTCATGTAGCGGCGTTTCGTGCCGCCGGCCTTGGCGTGCTTGGCCGTCGGCGCCGGCCACTGTATCCCGCGAAGGCGGCGGATCTGCTCGTAAAGCCCGACACCGTCTTTCTCATTCATGACCTCCAGCAATCCGGTCATATCACAGTCGGCGCCCTTGGAGGCCGTCACGATCTCCAGGAACACTTCCTCGGCGTCGTATAGTTCCGGACCGTCCGGATGGAACTTCTTCTTCTTGTACGGGAAGAGTTTCTTGATCTCGTCGTCGGATATGCCAATGTGCTTGGCCAGCAGCTTTCCCTTGTCGATGGCCATATCCAGATCAGGCTTGCAGTTTTCCAGACCCGGAGCCCCCTTGCCCACACCGTCAACCACGTTGAATCGCCTTTCGGACGAAATGTACGTTCCGCCCTGCCATTCGCCCCAGGTCAGCGCCGGAAGCACAATATCGGAATACAGCACATTGGGGGCGTGACGGTAGATGTCCTGGGTGACCATGAACATTTTGGTAAGCGCCGGTCTAATGAGATTCTCCAGGTCCGGCTGGTGAACGTGCGTGGTGTACATGTAGATGACGGCTTTGAGGGGGTCCACGTTGTTGGCTTCGAGGATCTTCTTGCTCATAAGGGCGCGTTCGAACATTCCGACCATCATGCCCGGATTTCCCTTGCCTGCGACTTCCTTGAGACGGTCCGGCGGGCAGCCCCAGGCTTTGGCGATCGTGTCGATTCCCTTTTCGTTCAATCCCTTCTTACTGCTTAGTCCCTGGTTGAACGGCAGGCGTCCGGTAAGTCCGCCCGTGAGCCTTTCGCCCATCGCATTGGGCTGTCCGGTCATGGAGAACGGTCCGCATCCGGGGCGTCCGATGTCGCCTGTCAGGGCGTGCAGATTGATAATGCTGATCACATTGTGCTGCCCATGGATGTGCTGGTTGTACCCAATGCCCCAGAAGCTCAGCACACCGCCAGTGCCCCTTCGCTTGCCCTTGCGGGAGGCGTTGGCCCACTCTTCGGCGATCTTCCAGATGATTTTCGGATCCTCCAGCATCATGCGATCGTTGACCTTCTCCGGCGCGTACTCCTCGGTCACCATCTTGATATACTCCTCCCAGCCGGTTGTGTTGGCTTTGAGGAAGTCGTAATCGATAACATCCTTGTGCTTGGTCAGCAGGCAGTGTGCGATGGCGTTGAGGCAGGAGATATCTCCGTTGATGGTGGACAGGTGATAGCTGTTTCGAGGATTGATCGCTTCGAACTGCGTTACTGTGCCTGTCCTGCGCGGATCGGAGACGAGCGTCGGTATCCCATTCTTCTTCTTGTGATCGGCCACTCGCCAGAAAACGATAGTATGCGCGCCTCTGGCGTTGTGTCCCCATGAGGTGATCATGTCGGACATTTCGATGTCGTCGTAGCAGAGCGGGGGCGTATCGGAACCGAGCGTCTTGAAGTACGCGGTAACCGCCGATGTCATGCACGTTCGGGCGTTGGCTTCGATGGAGTTGGAGCCCAGCACGCCTTTCATCAGCTTGTTTTCGATCCATTGGGTCTCTACGGTCAACTGCCCCGAGCCGTACAGCCCGATGGCGTTTCCGCCCCACTCCTTGTGAATCGCAGCCAGCTTCTCGGCGATTATCTCTTCGGCCTGTTCGTACGTTATTTCCTCGAAGTCATCGGCTTTGAAGCTGCCTTTGGACTGCGAAACATGCCCGCTGATCGGATCGGACATATCTTTGCGTTTCAGCACCTTCGTCAGACGATCGACATAGATCGGCTCGTCGGAGTTCAGGCCCTTGATGCACTGCACGCCCTTGTTGGTCGGGTGCTGCTTGTCCGGGACCACGCCCAGAATCCTGCCCGACGCGTCAGCCTTGATGATCGTACCGCATCCGACACCGCAATACGGGCACTGGGCAACGTAGGTCTTAATGCCAGTCTGGGCGTCTTCGGCCAGGAGCTTCTCGGGGGCGAAGATGGAATCTCCAAGTCCTAACGCCGCAGCGCCGGCTACGGTTCCCTTCAGAAAGTTCCGCCTGTGTAGATTCGTTCTTCTGGCCATTGCTATTTCCTCTTGTTGCTGTCAGGTTTGCTTGCGGTGTGCCTGAGGTAGTTAATTATGTTATTGACCTCGGTTGAGGTCATTTCCGTAACGCCGCTTCCGCCCCGCATCATTGCCCGCATGGCCGATCCGGACCTGCCCAGCGACATCGTCGCCTGCATGTACGTGTCCGAGGCGGCCCGAAGGAATACCGGATTCATCAGGTCCGGAGCCAGGCCTCTGACGCTTTTCGTGCCATGACATTGCGAGCAGTTGCCTTTGTAGGAAGCTGCGCCCTGCCCCGGAGTCCCGATAACCAGCTTGCGAGCGATCTTGCCCCGATCGGCTTGAGATCGCAGATATCGTACGATAGAACGAATGTCGCTCTCGTGTTCGTCGGGATCTCCGTCGGCCAGCGTATTGGCGAAGCTCTTCATTTCCGTTCCGGTGCGCCCGGTGGCGATCATTCCGGAAATGAATCCGTCATCGACCTGCGACAGAAAACCGCTACGCCCTATGCCCGGGCCGAGATCGCCCCCGCCAGCCGGTCCGTGACACTTCGAGCAACTGCTGTTGAACGCCTGCCTGCCCCGCCAAATATCGCCCTGCACAAGCGACCGCCCTACAAACTGCAGCCGCTGTTTTTGAAGCGAGCGAAGATAGATCGTCACATCGTTGATCTCGCTCTCGCTGAGAGAAGCCGTACCGCCGCTGCCTTTGATATTGCCCAGCATAGGCGTACCCGACCGCCCGTAGGAAGCGGTCTCTTTGATGAACCGGTCGTCGGCGTCGCGCAGGAAGTTGTGATTTCCTATAGCAGGAGCGATATGCCCCACGCCCTTGGCCCCGTGGCATTGCGAGCAGCCTGTGGCGAATATCTTGGCGCCTTCGGATTCCGATCCCAGAACCCTGCCCTCGGCGAATCGGGGCGGTTTGGCCTGGGCGGGGGCTTTGCTTCGCAGCAGTGCGATCAGCCACCCTATTTCCTCGCCGGGTATGTGGGCGAATCGCCCCATCGCCGTACCCTCGCGCCCAAGCACTATCGTGTCAAACAGGAATTTGTCAGACGCAAGGGAAAGAAACTCCGGGCTCTTCAGCGACGGTCCGATGCGGCCTTCGTAGTCAGGTCCGTGACATGACTTGCAGAGCCCGCGATACCGCGCGGAGCCCCATTTGACGATACGGTCTCGTTCTGCCCCGGTGGTTTCCAACTGCTTCAGCGCCGTCGACATATCGGCCTGGGCGCCGCGCTTTTCACGCATGAACGCCATGAGGTCCGAAATGTCCCGTCCGGGTAGAAAATACCAACTCGGCATGGCCGTACCCGGGCGTCCTCGCGTAATCATGCGATGCAGCGACTCGTCGCTGCTGTAGGACAGGAATTCAGGGCTGGTGACCGTCGGACCGATCAGATCGGTTTCGTATCCGCCGTCGACACCGTGACAACTGGCGCATCTGGTGTTGAAGATAACCCGCCCGAATCGCGGTAATCCGTCGGTCTGCTTGACAGTTTTCAGTGTCGGCGGTTCGCTCTTTGAACCCAGGAGATAGCCTGTAACCCGGGATATCTCCTCGCTGGTCAACCCGCCTGCTTTTCCCCATGCGGGCATCGTCTTGGAGCCCGAATAGAATATTTTGTAGTCCAGAAAGCCCGGTTCTACAATCGCCAGGAAGCTACCGTGAGCAACCGCGGGACCTATCTCCTCGAGTTCCTTCTTCTGGGCGCCCATTCCGTCGGGTCCGTGGCAGGCTGAACAGTATGCGGCAAACAGCCGCCCGCCGTCCGGCTGGACAACCGGCTCACCGGACTTCTGGAGCATATCGGGGACCTTGCTGCTGGCCAACGATTTAAGATAGATCGTCAGCGCCATCGCCTGGGCTTCGTCCAAGTCATAGTCGAACATCTTGGACTCGACGGGCTGGGCCTGGGGGCTCGTGATCGACTCGTAGATGTACGCCAGATTAACGTCGCCGTTGAACTTCTTGACCAGCTTGTGGCGAGTTTCCGGGCGGGGCATCTTCATATGCGTCGAGGCGCTGGCCAGTTCCGTAAGATCCGGACCGAGATGCCCGCCTTTACCGTTAAGCTTGTGGCAGCCCAGACAGCCTTGGGAAGTGAACAGGGCTCGCCCGGCGCGATACTGCGGTTTCATGACCGGAGCATCAGCCGAGTGACATCGAGTGCAGGTGGATTGTATGAATGTTTTGGGCAGCCTCTTGGCTTCCCAGTGGGCGAAGCGATTGGCGTGAGCTTCCTTTTTTGACGTCGCTCTTCCCTGTCCGTCATGGCAACTAGTGCATCCGATGCTCTGGATATTGTGCGTCTCGAGATATCCGCCGGGATGCGCCTTTAGCGGATGCGGCAGGTCGGCGGCTCGCGGGTCTTCCATGCCCACGTGGCAAGTCACACAACGGTCTATGCGTTTCATTCCGGGCAAGACCAGATGGCGCATCTCGATCGGATATTCCGTATCGGGGTCCAGGTTGATCAGGAAGTCCCGGTACGCTTTCTGATGAGTGATGTATTCGGTCCACTCGTTCTGCGCAAGGGCGGCGTAGATAACCAGCGCAACCACACCCACGCTTGCTATAAGCAGTGTTTTCTTCATATCAATGTATGGGCCATTGGCTAGGCCACCAGTAGAACTGCCAGTTGGGACCGCGGTGAACGGAACCGAAATAGGTCAGGATGATGAAACCTACGATGAAACACGCCGTATACGCCACAATCCCATGGCGAATCGACTTACGCAGGAACACAATAGTCATCACATACAATGTGTAGATCGCCGCCAGGATAGTGCCCGGATTGAACAGTATAATCCACATCTGATTAATATCAGGCCACCACGTTCGCATCCATCCATACCGCACCGTAAACGCCAACACCCCCACGGTGACCGCAGCAGCGAACAACGATGACAGCACGAACGTCTTAACTTCGCCCTTTCCGCCCAGCAGCCTGCCGGCCTCGGTTCCGCGATCGACGAACGGGATCAGGCCCAGACCCATCAGGCAAATTCCCGGGATCAGCATTCCACCGCTGAACGCCGAGTAAGAAACGCATTCCTGGAGCCCCAGGAAGTACCATGGCGCCTTCGCCGGATTCTCCGGGACATTGGGGTTGGCGATCTCCGCCAGCGGAGCATCGAACAGGATTCCCGCCAGAACCATGACAAACAGGACCAGCATGCCGACGGCCATCTCGTAGTAGAACAGGTTGGGCCAACTCTGGACCGTGTTTTCCGGACCCCGATT
>CAZSLS010000086.1:0-24769 GCA_964607575.1 uncultured Planctomycetaceae bacterium
CGCATGCCGGGTGGTGTGGGAGGGGGGGAGCCAAATGCTCCCCCCCGACCCGATTGTGTGATATCTCGTTGTTTTCGTTTGGTGATTGCTCTGACCACCAGCAGGATGATTCCTGCAATGACCAGAGCTGAAATCCCTATGACATCGGTAAAACCTGCCAGCACCATTGCCATATCGCAGGGCTGGTAATACCACACAAGCCGTTGGTCAATTCCTGCAAGGTGGGGCGTTCCGGTCGCAACTGTGCACTTGAACGTATAGTCACCACGATCAAACGGGGGGAAGTCAACCAGGGGGATTTCCCCGCCATCCGTTCTGCCTTGCCAGACGGGGTGGCCGGAGGATTTGTTATCAACAACGACGTTACCCTCCGAATCCGTGATCTGCCATTCGAAATCCAAAGATGCAAGCAGATTGGATGGCGAAACCTCGGCAAGAATGTTCGCTGGGATATGAAGATTGATGGTTTGCACATGGCAAGCTCGCCAAGTCTGGCGGAATGGTGCGGTGAACTGACCTGGCTTGGAAAAATCGACGTTGAGATCAAGCAGGCGCGTCTCGGACCGCTGATAGAACTCCTGGCGAATGCGGTGCGCCTCGAACAGGAAGAAGGCACCGGTGATGATCAGCACGACCGCAAACACGCAAGCTATGCTTCTGCCAATGGGGACTTTCTTCATATATTTACTCAGACAACGTTTCGTGTCATCGGCGCCGCCTATAGCTGTCGCGCCTCAATGACGCCGTCTTCTCTAAGCAGGACCAGGCGTTTACCGTCCGGGCTGAATGTCATTGCACGGGTCCAACGTGTGGACGAGTAGAATGCAAACAGCGTTCTTCCCGTAACCGTGTCATGCACCCGAATAATGCTTCTTATTTGCGGATCGTGTATCTTCAGTTCATCGCTCACGGACATTCTCCCGCCAGTGACTATCGCGTAGCGAGTTCCGTCGGGGCTGAATTGCAGCCCAAGGATATCCGCGTGTTTGAACTCCTTAACAATAACAGGCTTCAAAGTCTCTCGGTTGTAAATATACAAGCCCGGGTCTCCAAAGAAGAAGTACTTGCCGCCGGGAACCAATCCGCGGTCATTGCACCAGCACCCGTAGTTCAGATTGATCGTGCCCAGTTTTTCTTCTATCCCCGAACGTATTTGGTGTGTGGAAACCTCAAGCCAGTTGCATTTGCCGCCACCATCCAGGATGTAGAAATGACGGCCATCCTCTGTAGGCCAACCCCTCCCATTGTACAAACCGTTCTGCTTACGTATGTCTATCGCCACTTTCTCGATGATTTTACCCGTCAAGTAATTGACGCGATACCAGATCCCGCCGTCAATGATTAGTAGGATATCGTCAGGGAGCCAGGCGAGCTTAGTGTTCGTGTGTCGCCAGTGGATTGCCAAGGGCACGTCGCAGACAGTCTTGCCGTTCTTAAGGTCGACAATCTTGAAAGGACCGTATTTGTCGGCATGGCCGCCATGATCACGCACCAGGATCCGGGCGCACAGGGCGTATCGTCCGTCACTGGGCCGAGCGCCGATAAAATCGTGCTCCCTGGGAAGGGAGATCGTCTTCGTAATGTTGAGTGTCGTCGAATCTCGACGGCGGACCACGCCCTCTTGAGTGTAGGTCTGAATAGTCTTGCCATCCGGGGAAAAGATCAGTGACGCCCTGTCCGCTGGTCGGAAGAGCGCGGTGATGACGTCAAATGGGGTTAATTCTTCTGATGGTTCATTCTCCGATGGCGGGTTGGGACGGGCCGTACGAATAACGGCGACACCCTGCATACGTTTCATAGCCGCCGAGAGTTCGATGTTGTCTTCAACGCAGGATGCGTCAAGAGCGAGCTGCACTTCCGCTCTCCATTGCCCTGCTGTGGAGTCGCGGAGCTTCAGAAGACGATCGCCGTAATGCTTCACAACATCTTGCTCCAGCAGGGTGGCCAGCAGCCAGGTCAGCGCGTGATTGACGTCGACTTTGTGTTCTTCGCCAGTGTGATAAGGGTTGCCGTAGCGACGTGTGGGTGTTGGCGGTTGCAATGGGGCCGACGACACATGGGCGATGCACCGGTCGATGAGTTTTCCGGCGATGCCGTCCGGTTTGCCCTCGCCGATGCCGCCCAGCAACATGATCAGGTTGCGGAGTCGACGGAACCTGCCTTCGGCTTGTTCGGGGGTCAGAAGGAGGTCCTTCTCAATAGCCGCGAGTATATCTGCTTTCGCAGATTCTTTCTCGCACGTCAGCCGCCGTACCCCGAGCAATACGGCCGCATCGCTCACAGATCCCATCAGGTCGATAGCATCACTGTTGCCGCCGCGAAAAATAATCTCACGATACTCGCCGTCCTTATTCTTGATTATCGGATACGAGTCTTTTCTTTGCAGTGCACTCAGGACTTTTGGCTCCTCACTGGCAGGCAAGCGGCAATTGAGATAGTAGACAGGATAGTTATCATCGGGCTCCTGTCGAATCGACCGGATAAAGAATATCTCAGGCTCCGATCTGAAACGCGGAGTCTCTCTGTAATGTCGAGCGTATAGGTCTACCCGTACCTGAATTGTTTCTCCATTTTTTGGTTTGTCGCCGTGAAGCACCCGGCGCACTTTCACCATGTGCTTGTAATCATCGCCGGTCTTCGTTTCTATCCCAATGAAGATCGCCGCAGATGATAGAGCATTGTAATCAAGCCTTGCCGCCGCCAGGGCGGCCATGGATTTCTCCTCGGATGCAGGCAGGCTGTATTTCATATAGTACGCTGCTTTGGCGTCCCGATCGTAAATGGAGGGAATGAACGCAAATATGGCGGGAGCTTTCTCTTCTACACGCCACGGACAACTGAATCTCACAGTCTTCCTGGGGCAGTTTCCATACAAGACCTTTGCGATGCTTACTTCGTGAATGTAGTCGCCGGGTCCCTCTTGATGAATCAGTTCGGCGTTGCCCAACACCACCAGCTCAATTGGCAGCCTCGGTTCGCTGGGATCATTCGATCGTTCCCTACTGTCACACTCAATGGCTGGACAACGCACCAGAAGATCCGTCTGGCCTTCCTTTTGGAAAAGAAAGCCGCACAAGAAAGCAGACGCCACGATAACTCCGCAACTGACCGCAAGAGCCCAAGTTCCCAATTGCCTTCGTCTCCCCGTCATATCTGCTCCCTATCGTGATCATTGTTATCATAACATAAAGGGTTTTATCCGTTGTCGCGGCCTGTCCCGCGAAGCTCGGAGAGCGACCCGTGCTGCATAGCCCAGAGGGCGTAGCAGTAAGCGGGAAGCGACCATGGATAAACCGCTGTTGAAGTAAGCCGCGCGGTCAAGGGCCAAAAAAACCGAATGTTGTGCGTTGTGCCTGACAGTGCGGCCGACTGCGTCTATGGGGATTATATAGATCGATTCGTCGGTGGTAAAGAGTTTCGTCGCAACATGTGGCGTAAAACGCGAAGCGGGCGCGTAGAGGTGATCCCGCCGCCTATGACGGTCGGCGGGATTGCGGGGAAGATCACGTTATCGTGGCTGTCGGCGTTCATCATGTCGTGGTGTGGGTATGCGTATCTGCCTTTATCCCAAGCCCCTTCAGGGGCGGCAGAACCCCGCTGCTCGAGGCCGACGGCAACGGCGCAAGACTAATTAACCACGAAAGAACTCAAAAGGATCACAAAGATCAAAGAACGAATTTCTTGATTTCAAAAACTGACAAACAGGCCGTAGCCACGTCTTTCTTTGCGTTCTTTTGTGTTCTCTTGAGTGTTTTCTGCGAAGGCATATCGGTCGATATTCCGAGTAGAAAATGCGAAATCGGACGCCGCCAGGGCGATCTTTGACAAAGGCACCCGCCGACGCGGACAACATGGTGAAATATTCGGGCTAAATTGCATGAAGTGCAGAAGCACGTCGCGAACCGACCGGCTGTTTGTCCAGAACAGCCGTAAACCAGAACGCCGAACCAGCGCCTTCGGTGCTCTCAACGCCGATCTGTCCGCCCATTAACTCTGCGATCTGTTTGCAGATCGCCAGGCCCAGCCCCGTCCCGCCGTGCTTGCGGGTCGTCGAGGCGTCCACCTGCGAGAACGACTTGAACAACCGATCCATCCGGTCGGCGGGAATGCCGATGCCGGTATCGCGAACGGTGAAACGGACGGTCGCTTGCGTGTCGGTCTCAGCATCCCGCATCACGGATATCTCCACCTCACCGCGCTCTGTAAACTTGATGGCGTTATTGACCAGGTTAGTCAGGACCTGGCGCAATCGGACCGGGTCGCCCCGCAGGAACGACGGTGTTTCCGGGTCGACACAGCACGAGAGCCCCAGGCCCTTGTCTGCGGCCTGGATCGCCAGCATGTCGACGGTCTCTTCGACAACCGTGCTGACGTCGAAGTCGATGGTCTCCATATCCAGCTTTCCTGCCTCGATCTTCGAGAAGTCCAGTACATCCTGGATAATAGCCATAAGCTGGTCGCCGCATGTCTGGACAATTTCAGCGTATTCCCGCTGCTCGGTAGTCAGGTCAGTGTCCACAAGCAGATTGGTCATCCCGAGTACACCATTCATCGGTGTGCGGATCTCGTGGGACATGTTGGCCAGGAACTGGCTTTTGGCGATGTTTGCGGCTTCAGCTTCGACGGCCAGTTGGTTTGCTCGTTTGACCGTCTTCTTATGCTCCACGATTTCGGTTTTGAGTTGTTCATTAGATCGGGACAATTCGGCCGTACGCTTTTCTACCTCCAAATCCAAGGTCCGATTAATCTCTTTCATGTCTGTTTGCCAGTTACGGGTGGCGCGGAATACGAGAATCCAACCGGCAAGCATTAATGGAACAATTACGGCGGTGGCTAAGGCGTAATAGTAGCTCGAATACCGATGTTCTTTCACAGTCTCTTCCGCGGCGGCCAAAAGACCATCGCCAAAGTTGCTCATCCCCTCCGCATATGCCCGTTTCTGCTTTTCATACTCGTTACTGAACAGCAGGTCCCTGGCTTCAACCAGATGCTTCTGTCGGACCAGCTCGAAGGCGCGTTTCTCCATGGCGACAAGTTTGGTATTGGCTTCGTCGGTCGCAGAAGCGCCTGCACCGCTGTGGGCTTCCGGCGCAAGTTCAATAGTTTCTTCGATCGCGGTTTCCAGCTTTGGCTCGAAGGTGCGATAGCGCCGTTCCCACTTGACATCTCCCGTTGCCACAGCCATCCGCGCCGACATGGTCAGCACTTCGTCGAGGTGGACAATGATTCCACGCAATTCGGCGAGCCGAAGGTAGCGGCGACGCGGATGAGCAAAACGGAGCATTCCTTGTGCGTAAATCTGTTTCTGTTTGTTGTACTCATCGCTGAACAACAGGGCTCTGGCTTCGCCTGGGCGGTTCTGGCGGACCAACTCAAAGGCGCGGTTCTCCATTGCAACAAGCTTGACATTGGCCTGATCGGTTTCGCTGGCGCCTTGACCGCTGTAGGATTCCGGCGCAAGTTCACTCACTTCTTTGATTGCGGCGTCCAGCTTTGGCTCGAACGTGCGATATCGCAGTTCCCACCGAGGGTCTCCGGTTGCCGCTGCCATATGCGCCGACATGGTCAATACCTCGTCCATATGGGCGATAATCCCGCCAAGTTCCTCGACTCGCATATCTCGCTGGGTTGTTGCTTTGAGGTTCCGGTACGAGTTGAACGAATACCAACTCAGCCAACCCAGCAGTATGCAGTTCAAAGCTAACGCGATTGTAAGAAAGACAAGTGGGTCGCGTTTTCGGGTGCTTACGCCCAGATTCGTACCGCGCCGCCATCGACGCCACGGTGCGCCGATCAGATGCTTCTTTTGTCTCTCGGCTAAAACGCCGTTATTGCTTGTTTCGCTCATTGAGCATTTCCTTAGCGCGCGCCGCTGTTCTGGAGATCGACAGAAGCACATCGCGAACCGATCGGCTGCTTGTCCAGTACAGCGGTGAACCAGAACGTCGAGCCAGCGCCTTCGACGCTCTCAACGCCGATCTGTCCGCCCATTAACTCTGCGATCTGTTTGCAGATCGCCAGGCCCAGCCCCGTCCCGCCGTGCTTGCGGGTCGTCGAGGCGTCCACCTGCGAGAACGACTTGAACAACCGATCCATCCGGTCGGCGGGAATGCCGATGCCGGTATCGCGAACGGTGAAACGGACGGTCGCTTGCGTGTCGGTCTCAGCATCCCGCATCACGGATATCTCCACCTCACCGCGCTCTGTAAACTTGATGGCGTTATTGACCAGGTTAGTCAGGACCTGGCGCAATCGGACCGGGTCGCCCCGCAGGAACGACGGTGTTTCCGGGTCGACACAGCACGAGAGCCCCAGGCCCTTGTCTGCGGCCTGGATCGCCAGCATGTCGACGGTCTCTTCGACAACCGTGCTGACGTCGAAGTCGATGGTCTCCATATCCAGCTTTCCTGCCTCGATCTTCGAGAAGTCCAGTACATCCTGGATAATAGCCATAAGCTGGTCGCCGCATGTCTGGACAATTTCAGCGTACTCCCGCTGCTCGGTAGTCAGGTCAGTGTCCACAAGCAGGTTGGTCATCCCGATAACGCCGTTCATCGGCGTGCGGATTTCATGGCTCATATTGGCCAGAAACTCACTCTTGGCCTGATTGGCGACCTCGGCCTGACGCTTGGCTTTCCGCTGCTCCTCTTCGGACAGATCCAGGTCCTCCTGCATTCTCAGGATCGCGTTGCCAAGCACGCCAATCTCGTCATCTGATCTAATCTCTACCTTCACCTGACGCTCTCCTCGACCGATTCTCCCAGCTGCCGAGGCCATCTCACGCAGCGGCCTGGTGAGCCGGTACCCGAGTATCGCAGACACCACGAAACACACGAACCCACCGAGCAGCGATGCGTACCAGATCACTTCAGACAGGAGATTTGACGTGGCAAAGATGCGCTTCGGGCTCTGCAGGATAATTATACTCCATCCGACATCAGGCATGTCCCCATACTGTTCGACCGGTTGGTAGGTCGCAAAGGAGTCATGTCCATGTTCGTCTCTTTCCACTAACCACCCGCTTTTACCCTCTGCTGCAAACCGGGCCGACTTCATTCCCATATCGATTAGATTGTCATTCAGAATCTCATCCTCGACATAGCATATGAGGACAAGGCCCTGCCGGTCAGTGACCATAACATGGTCCGTCTCGGACTGCCTCCGCCCTCCAATTGGAATCGCCGTTATGAGGTCACACACATATGTCCACCGCACGACGACCGACAGCACGGCCCCGTATTCGCCATCGGTGCCGATGAGGATGGGTGTAGTGAAATGAATCGTCCTCTCATTCACCAGTGGATCGTGTCTCACTGTGCCGACGCTGGACTCGCCGTCAAACGCGGCGCGGAATCTCGAGTTGCCCGGCAATAGGGAGTTCTGAAGTTCCGGCCTGCTTGCAGCCGCTATTTTCCCGTCCGGCCCAACGATAGCGATGTAGGCCACGCCTTCGTTCAGATCAGATACTGTCGCCAGCATCCTGGACATCACTTCAGGATTTCGAGCCTCCTCTGCTTCCCTGTTTTGCAGCATCCCAGCGGTGGTTTTGGCCAAATCCAAATACGAATGAACTTGCTGGCTGATTCGACCTGAAATCAATGCTGCTTGTTCACGAGAATCGATCCCCACCTGTTGGCGCATGATCGCCGTTGCGCGACGAAGACCGAATAAGCCAACTATGGCGATGGGGAGAAGTGATGCGCCCAGCATTGCCAGAAGCAACTTAGAGCGTATTGTCCGTAATTTATCTCTGAAACCCATCTGTCGATTCTCCTATACAGGAAAGGGCGTTTGCCGATCGGCGTTTTCGGGTGCTTACGCCCAGACTCGTACCGCGCCGCCATCGACGCCACGGTGCGCAGATCAGATGTTTCTTTTGTCTCTCGGCTAAAACGCCGTTATTGCTTGTTTCGCTCATTGAGCATTTCCTTAGCGCGCGCCGCTGTTCTGGAGATCGACAGAAGCACATCGCGAACCGATCGGCTGCTTGTCCAGTACAGCGGTGAACCAGAACGTCGAGCCAGCGCCTTCGACGCTCTCAACGCCGATCTGTCCGCCCATTAACTCTGCGATCTGTTTGCAGATCGCCAGGCCCAGCCCCGTCCCGCCGTGCTTGCGGGTCGTCGAGGCGTCCACCTGCGAGAACGACTTGAACAACCGATCCATCCGGTCGGCGGGAATGCCGATGCCGGTATCGCGAACGGCAAAGCGTATGGTCGCTTGCGCTGGCGTCTGGGACTCCAGCGTCACCGAGATCGCCACCTCGCCGGCTTCGGTGAACTTGACGGCGTTGTTGGCCAGGTTGATCAGCACCTGTCGCAATCGTCCCGGATCGCCCCGCAGCAAGGACGGTGTCTTCGGGTCGACGAAACACGACAATTCCAGACCCTTGTCCTTGGCATCGGTCGCGACGATATCGGCGGTCTCTTCGATGGCGGTGCGGAGGTCGAAGTCGATGGTCTCCATCTCCAGCTTGCCGGCCTCGATCTTCGAGAAGTCCAGTATGTCATTGATCAGCAACATGAGCTGTTCGCCGCACGTGCTGACGATCTCGGCATATTCCCTTTGTTCGCTGCTCAGGTCAGTGTCCAGCAGAAGCCCGTTCATCCCGAGTACACCATTCATCGGCGTGCGGATCTCGTGGGACATATTGGCCAGGAACTGGCTTTTGGCGATGTTGGCGGCTTCGGCCTTGCAAAGCGCCTCGGCTACCTCGGTTTTGCGGTCCTCCAAGATGTTCATCATCAGGTTGAAGGTCTCCCCGAGGTCCAGAACGGGGTCCTTGCGAGCGGCTTGGAAGACCTCGCATTGGCTGCAACTTGCCAGCTTCTGGGCGAATATGCCCTGGACCTCACCCTTGCAGAACGTACCGGCGACCTCCCAGCATCTCAGGTTGTCCAGGTTACCGTAGGACGGGCAAGTCTCTTGCCCGCACTGCTTGACTTCCCAGCATCGAACGAGCGAATCATTGGCGAACCTTGAAGCATCGCCGCGGTCTTCTATCTGTATTCTCATTAACTCTTTGAGCTCTTCGGCCACACGGGTCAGACGATCATTCATCCCCTTGATTCTATCCTCGGCCCGCTTGCGATCAGTTACGTCGAGCGCGTAGATGTTGACGTAGTTGCCATCGGCCACCGCGGTTAACGTCAGAGAGTACACCCGCCCGTCGCAATCCAGACTCTCCCGCCGGTTCTCGGACATCTCAAGTACGTCAGAGACCATCTTGCCCCACCGCCCTGAGAGCTTATCACCTTCCCCGATTCCCCATGCCAACAGAAGCGGTGCGCTCGCCTCGTTGTGATAAAGAACACGCCCGTCCGAGGCGATGCGCAAGACCGGGTTGGTGTTCTCCGAAGGGAATCGCGACAGGTGAACAATACTCTCATTGGCCTGTCTGCGCTCACAGGCCCGCTTCTTGACTATAATCGACACGACACCGATCGTCGCCAGCCCCAGCAACCACAAGAGACCGTGCCCAAACCACAGAAGCCTTTTTTCTCCGGCTGCCAGAGCCTCGAAAGGCGCCAAGGGAACCGATACGCTGATTCCTCCTCGAACATCGCCGACCTTGTAGCCCTGGTCGCCATGGCATTTCAGACAAGCCTGCTTGACCCGGAGTGCCCGCATCATCCGCATGTACGGCTCGCCCTTCATCTGCACGATTGCGGCCGCTTCCGTTCGGCCGTTCTCGAACCCCTTGAGAGCCTTGGTCTCCCACGGGTCGGGGGCGTTGGCGGGCCGCTTCGGTCTCAGGCTGGTAATGTGAAAGAGAGTATCGCCTTCCCGCCCTGCGGTCTCGTAAACTTGCCGTGACATGTAGGCGGGGTTCATGAGCGTCAGTCGCCGTCCGGAAGGGGTGGCGATGTCGCGTTCAGGAATGTGAGAAAGATAAGGGTTTGGCGGCGTGTTTTCCGTCATCGGAACATATACGCCTCCATGCCCGGCATTCCAGCCCCGCCAGATCACGTCCCGCTCTATAGCCATGCGAGCCTGAACGCGAGCATGCTCCCGGATCGATTCGTCGTGCCGGACAACACTCCATGCGAGCAAACCCGCAATTAGGATCGTCCAGGCCACGGCTGACGTCAACGCCCAGCGTCTGGTCTTGGCTTGCATGTGCGTCGGTTGACGATGGCTCTCTGCCGACAACTCTGAAACGTGTGTATTCACACGAAGATTTCTCCCAACACCGGCTCCGACCCTATCGTTGTCTCGGGCACTTCGCAGGGCCGCTTTAGTAACTATCGAGATCGATACGAGCCGCCGGGCAAAGCACATCACCGACCCGCCTTCTCCCAAGTCGTCATCCTCCTACCGCAGAGGCGACACTCACGGCGGCGCATGAGATCCGATTGCGCACATGTCGTCGATATAACGAACTGATACAACACACGTTAACCCCCTGTGACATATAACGCGGCGTCAAGTGATATTATAAGGGATGCCCGGAACGGCGCATGTTGCTGTAAGCGATTAGCATGCAAATGCTTATGGTGCGGCGAGGAGAGGATATTGATGATTTGCGAATTGGGCGGGAGGTACACAGCTCCGGCGAATGTGACACCGAGATAACGTAACGGAGACAGTTGATGCAAATAGCTCGATATGTTGGGAAGTATCTGGCAGAGCGAACGATAACGGAATTGGCGTCGCGTCTCGTGCGAGGGGAGTATCCACTGGGCGGCCCGGAAGTTGGCCCGGGAGGTGTGAACCAGATGTGACACTGCCGCGCGGCGACCAGGCGGTGGGCGGTCAAGCTGCCATACCGCAAGCGGTTTGATTCATGCTGCCGCTTGCAGCGAGTGGGGTTTTGGAATAACCTTGTGGGTCGAGCTATGAGCATCAGGCAGATAAAACACGTGACCGTCATCGGCGTGGGCCTCTTGGGCGGTTCGGCGGCGCTGGCGATAAAAGCTCACGACCCGTCGGTCCGGGTGGCTGGGGTCGGGCGGCGCAAGGTGTCGCTGGATGCGGCGCTGGAAGTCGGGGCGATAGATACAGCCCACTTCGATCCGGCTGAGTGCGTCGGCGAGTCGGACCTGGTGATACTGGCGACCCCGGTCGGTGCGTTCGAGAGGCACCTGCGGGCGGCGGCGCCGGCGTTGCGGGCCGATACGCTGGTCACCGATGTGGGCTCGACGAAGGTTCGCGTGGTGCGTCTTGCCGGGCGGATCCTGGGTCCGGGCGGTCCGTTCGTCGGCAGCCATCCGATGGCCGGCAGCGAGCAGAAAGGCGTGCGGTTTTCGCGTGCCGACCTTTTCGCCGGCGCCACTTGCATAATCACACCCACCGCCGCAACTCGGGTCGATGTCACCGGCGCGATCGAGGAGTTCTGGGAGTCCATTGGCATGCGAGTGGTCCGCCGGTCGCCGGCCGCTCACGACCGCGCCGTGGCGCGCATCTCGCACCT
Source organism: uncultured Planctomycetaceae bacterium (assembly GCA_964607575.1). GTDB lineage: Bacteria > Planctomycetota > Phycisphaerae > SM23-33 > SM23-33 > BS750m-G57. The sequence continues at coordinate 11,414 of CAZSLS010000086.1, forward strand.
GCCTCACATGCTGGCGGGGTTGATGATGCTCTTGCCCGGTAAGAACGATCTGGACGTGTCCGCCAGCGGTTTCCGCGACGTTACCCGCCTGGCCAGCGGCGATCCGGAAATGTGGCGCGATATCCTGCTGACCAATCGCAGTGCGGTGTTGGCGGCGCTGGACCGATTTTCCGACGACACCGCCACCCTCCGCGACCTGATCGACCGAGGCGACGCAGAAGCGATAGAGAAATTCCTGACCCGTGCCAAACGCCGTCGCGATACGACGATAGCGCGCGTGATCGTCGACCGGCGCCTCTCTGCTGAATAATGCTTATTTGGGTTTGGCGGCCTGGGCGGCTTTGAGTTTCCTGCCGACCGCGAGGATCTTCTCGATGATCTCTTCGGTCAGTTCGTAGTCCGGTAGCAGCGGGAAGCCCTCCCAGATAACGAACCCGCCGGGCTCGACGATTATCACGTGCGGGATCCCGAAGACGCCCAGTTCCTTATACATGCGTTGCTCGGTGTCGAAAGCGCTGTAGTACTCGATCTTCGGGGTCTTGAGTTTGCGGACGGCTGCTTCGGGCTCTTCGGAGATTCCGATGACCACGAGTTCCTCACCGTACTTTTTGTGGAACTTGTTAAGCAGCGGGATGGATCTGCGGCATGGCGGGCACCAAGTGGCCCAGAACTCTATCAGCACGTACTTGCCCTTGGTCTCGGGCTTGTCGGCCAGCCACTTCTCGACAACGAGGTCCGGGGCCTTTGCCCAGCGGAACGATGTCGCCCACATGCGCCGGGGCTTCTTCGGCGTGGCGGAACCGGGATCGGCGGGCATGACCTTGGCAGCCGGGGCGCCTTCGGGCGTGCAAGGTTCCTGGGCGGATACGTCAACGTTACCGCCGTTGCCCTTGGGCGCCTGCGGTGCGCAACCGCCGACAGTCGACAGCATCATCCCCGCGAGCAGAGATACCGCGAGCGACACGGTGTAGATTCGCCGATTCGATGTTTTCATTTTGCAGTTCCTTCGCTTTGGTCCCTTGCGGGGGTGATGTTCGGATACTCGGTGCGATATTCATACCATATTTATCTCTTTTGGGCAACGAAACCCGGGGAGCCTCTGGAATCGCCGCGAGAGTTCAGATACCATTGGCGTCCCGGGTTCGGATTGCTCCGGGCCGAAGAGAAGAGAAGATTCAGGAGATATCATGGCCGGTCCGCAATTGGTAGTGATGGCAGCGGGTATTGGAAGCCGCTACGGAGGACTCAAGCAGGTTGACCCGGTTGGCCCTTCGGGTGAGATCGTGATCGACTACTCGGTATACGATGCCCTGCGTAGTGGTTTCGAGAAGGTCATCTTCATCATTCGCCGGGATATCGAAGAAGTCTTCCGCGCCAAGGTCGGGCGCTCTATCGAGAAGCGGGTTGACACCGCCTATGTGTTCCAGGACCTCGACCGCCTTGGCGATGGCTTCGTCTGCCCGCCGCAGCGCGAGAAGCCATGGGGCACCGGACATGCGGTTCTGTGCGCCTCAGACGAGATCACCGGTCCGTTCGCCGTAATCAACGCCGATGACTTCTACGGCGCCGGGGCGCTTGCGGTCCTGGGCGATTACCTTCGCACCGCCGCCGACCGTGACGGGAAATACGATTACGCCATGGTCGGATACATACTGGGCAAGACCCTGACCGAGCACGGTCATGTAGCCAGAGGGGTCTGCACCACCGCCGCCGGACGCCTGGTCGAGATCATCGAACGCACTCAAATCCAGAGATTCCCCGACGGCGTGAAGTACACAGAAGACGATGGGCAAAACTGGGTCGAGATCGATCCTGACAGCACGGTATCGATGAACATGTGGGGCTTCACGCCGGGCTTCCTCGACGAATTGCACAACGGATTCGATGAATTCTGCCGCACCAGCCTCAATACCCCCAAAGCCGAGTTCTTCGTACCGGTCCTCGTCAACGATCTGATCGTCGCCGGTAAGACCTCCCCGACGGTCCTGATGACCGATGAACAGTGGTATGGTGTTACGTACCAGGAAGATAAACCCGCTATCGAAGCCGCTATCGGACGGATGGTCGACTCCGGGAAGTATCCCGAAAACCTCTGGGGATAACATATCACAGACCCCTTGGAACGCCGAAACGTCCGTTAGATATTCATCTTAAGTGAAGTAGCACCTCTCGCAGTCCGATAAGTTCGATATGGAGTAAGCGGCTGCGCCTTGGGAGCAAGGATAGCTTGCGTATGACAAGTGCGGCTGCTTACTGGAGATAGTCAGTACGATGCAGATATTGATAGCAGAAGATGATCCTGTTTCGCGCCGCCTGCTGGAGGCCACACTCTCGGGCTGGGGACACGAGGTGATCGTTACGCGCAACGGGAAAGAAGCGATGGCGGTCCTCCGGGGCTCCAATCCGCCGAAGCTCGCGATCCTCGACTGGATGATGCCCGGTCTCGACGGGGTCGAGGTATGCCGCCGCCTCCGCAAGTCACAGAAGGAAGACTACGTTTACGTGATCGTACTGACCAGCCGGAACAACGCCGACGATATTCTCGAATGTATGGTTGCCGGCGCCGACGACTACATCACCAAGCCATTCAAAGCCGGTGAGTTGAAAGCCCGGATATTTGCGGCAAACCGGATAGTGGCCCTGCACGAGAAATTCATCCAGGCCCAGCATCAGCTCAAACAGCAGGCGACCCATGACTTTCTTACCGGACTGTGGAATCGGTCGGGCATACTGGACATCCTGCACAAGGAGCTCAATCGGGCGCAGCGCGACAAGACTTCCGTTACGGTCATGCTCGGCGACCTGGACAACTTCAAAGCCGTTAACGACAACCACGGGCACAAGGCCGGTGATATCGTCCTGAAAGAAGTAGCCCGGCGGATGACTTCAGCGTTGCGGCCTTACGATGGTTACGGGCGGTACGGCGGAGAGGAATTCCTGGTGGTCGTTCCCCGTTGCGACATTACTTTTGCCGAGGAAGTCGCCGAACGAATCCGCAGGGCCGTCTGCAATGGTCCTGTCGTTCATGACGGGCACGAGATACCGATCACGATGTCCATAGGCGCCACCGCCGCCGTCGGCGCATCGCCATTGGATTCTGATATGATTATCCGTACCGCTGACGCGGCGCTGTATGTCGCCAAGGAAAGCGGTCGCAACCGGGTCGAGGTTGTCGAATCGCCGGCGCTGATAGGCAATTCCGCCTGAACCGCCCCGCAATCGCGCGGGGCGGATTGGTGTGCGAAGCGTAACGCCTCGCACAGTTCAACTCGGGCCTCACCATATTGCACCTTACCGCATCCGACAGGGTGTGACCGACCAGGTCGCCAAAACATGGATTGCGGAAGGACCGGATGCCTAGATTATCTGGCCAGACACGTCACCTTACCATCGCGCGTTGAAATGTAAAGTCGCCCGTCGGCGGCGATCAAGCCGTCGAGGACGGGTGGGGCGCTGAGCTTGAGCTCCGACAAGACCTCTCCGTGAGTCGTGGAGACCGTCTTCAGGAGCGTGCCCAAACGACCTTCGATGCCAGCCAACGGATCACTCTGCGGTATGGTATTCGGCGTGCCCGCGATGAAGATCTTCTTCCCCGCCACGACCATGCCCTTGATGTGCATCTTGATGAACACGGACCACTTGTGCTTCTTGTGGTTCTTTTCGTTGTGGGCGTGCGCGAGCAGCCGTTGGCCCTTGCCGCCAAGGTGACGACCGCGGCGTACGCGGATACTGTCAGTGAAGACTTGTACGCCGTAGAGCGTGTCGGTGTCGAAGGCCAGCAACTGGCAATGGATGATTCCGCCCATGTGGCGGCTCCAGCCGGGCCACCTGCCGCTGTAGGCCCAGTACTTGCCCTCGTTATCGACGTCGGACAGAAAGCCATGGGTAGTCAGCAGGCGCTTGCCGGACGAACCGCGCTGGGGCGCGGGTGGGTAGACACGCAAGCCCCCCCTTTCCTTAGCCTTACTCTGCATGGGCGACGGATAGCGTTTCAGGTCGCTGCCGAAGCGTTCCTGGAACAGGTAGATGTCGGCCCCGTCGCTCGTGAGAATGCCCGCTTTCGATCCGTCCATGTACCCTGCGCCGCCCTGGTCCCTCTGTGGATCGCTCCGAGGTCCGTCGAGGCGCGCCCGATGCAGCACCTTACCGGTTTTGGCGTCCAGACCGTAAACGTAGATACCGCCATCGAGGAAGCTGGATCGGCCGGCGGTGAAGTAGACGATGTTCTTCTGGACCAGCACGCTGCCGTGGACCGGCCATACCGATTCGACCTGGCCCAGCGCGCCTATGCGACGATCGCACGGGGCTGCGAGGAAACGCCAGACCTCGGCGCCGTCGCCGAGCCGCAGGCAGTAAACGCGGCCGTCGGTTGAGCCAAAGAGAACGAGTGATCCGCAGATTGTCGGCGGGGAGTCGACTCGTCCGCCGGCGGTGTACTGCCATACCCGCTTGCCGGAGTTGGCCTGGAATGCGTGTACTGTGTGCGTATCGCGCTCGGCAACGAGAAGGAAGCCGCCAGCCGCGACCGGAGGCGTTACATGTCCGATGAGTTGAACCTGCCAACTCTGCTTGATGCCGTCAGGGATGGTCGTTGTCGTCAGCCCCGTGCGTTTCGCATCGTGTCGGTAGGTCGGCCAATCGCCTTTCCCGGAAGGTGTAGTCGCCGAAACTTTGCCGAAGGCCGGGCCTTTCTGTAGACGCGCTGCAGGCTGCGGCAATGCGGCGGTCGATTTGGGCGCCAGCGCGTTGAAATTGGAGAGTAGGACGCCCTGGTAGCAGACGCACTGATGCGGTGCGAAATAAACCAGACCATTCGCGGGGAGCATCCCGTAGATACATGGTGGACGCAACCAGTCGTGCCGCATGTGGCCGTTACCGGTCAGGTCGACGAATTCGGCGCCGCGCTTGGGCAGGATGAGGAAACGTTCTGTAGCTTTGCTGCGGTAGCAGCGGTAGTGGTGTCCCCAACTAATCAGTTTGGGTACGGTGATCTCACGTTTGACTTTCCCGGTCATCGGGTCGAACCCCTGACGCTTCAACTCGACAACGGTATGCGCCATTCTTGATGCGTATTCGCCAATCCACACCAGTCCATCTGCGACGAAGAGGTCGGGCGGGTTGGTGATGCCGGGGCCTCGGTACTTGGGACCCATCCAAAGCAGCTTGCCGTTTTCTGACGAAAGCGCATGCAACCTGCCGGCGTTGGGGAGTTGCTTTCCTGCACCGTAAGTTGTGAAAAGAATGACCTCTTCCTGAGCGACAAGCGTACCCATGGTTCCGCGGTTGCCGGGCTTCCCTTGAATTGTTTCGCTCTTCCATAGCTCTTTGCCATCCTTCAGATCATGGCACACAACGCGCTGATAATCTGAGTGACACACGCGAGCGCCGCTGGCGGCCATCGTCATTGGCGCGTTGGAATTGGGTTTGGTCCGCCACAAAACCTTCCCGGATTTCGGGTCGACAGCCATCAGGAACGCCTGTGATCTAACGTTGGCCAGGTTGCCCCAGACATCCTTTTCAGGGGGACTGGTTTTGGTGCGCACGCGAAGCACAAGCTTGCCGTCGATGTGGAGGATTTCATCGGTCATCTCGGTGCCCGTGAGTTTCCTCAACTCCTGACCAGTCTCTGCATCGAGCACGCTGACCGGGGCGGTGTAACCGAGAGTGACGTAAACACGGTTGCCTACCGCAACCAACCGTCGCGGGAGTGACGCGGGCAGCATCCGCAACATCTTTGCACGTTCTCGGTGGTTATCCCAACGGGATGCAGCATGCCACTGTCGCCAATCCCATTGGGTAATGGGGCGCTTCCACAGAACCGCGCCGTTGAATGCGTCGCGCGCAATCAGCTTCCAGTTCTCACCGAACCGCTTGTCCGTCATCCCGATCGGGTTCTCGTCCCAGATATAGAAGAGACGCCCCCTGGCAGAAACCATTGCGGCCAGGCTTGAGTTGATTTCGTGACTCCGGGCAAAGAACGGTCCGCCGACCCACTGCGTCCGGCGGGGCGGACCGGCGACCATGTCTTTCGCCACTGCATTGCTGTCCGGACCGTGCAGGTAGTGCGTCCAATCGTCAATGTCGGCTGGCACGGGCTTGATCGTTTTTGTCCAGCTGCCGCCCTTCTTGATGTAAGCAATGCCTCGTGGCGCCAGTGCTCGCATAGCCTCTGTTACCGGCACATTGCCTAAGTCCTCAGCGACGATCAGATTCACGAGATTGTCCGCATACGGCAGGTTCTTACCGTCGAATGTGTCGACCGACACCTTGCCGTAGAGACCTGCCTTCCGAATCGCCCCGCGGGCAGCCTTCACGTTTGCCGGATCGGTGTCGATCCCGTGAACAATGCACCGGTCACCAGCTTTGAGTTGAGCCGTCAGTTCGCCCTTGCCACAACCCACGTGGACGATCAGTCCATTTTTCACCCCCGTTGCTGCAAGGATTTGCTTCGACGATGTCGCGCTGGCATGAATGGCTACGGATAGAAGGGTGATCAGTGCAGGTAGGATATGTTTCATGCTCGGATTCCCATCAGTGTTGAATACAGTCATCGTTTCAAGGTTAACACAATAGTCTGGATCAGTCACGGATAGGAAACTGGATTCCGCGTGCCCGTGTGTCGGTGGCCAGGGGGTGAGGGGTTTATCGCGATTCGGCCCGTGAAACTGAGGTCAATCGGCGACGCAAACTGGTGCGGCGGCTATCAGGATCAGTGATATTGTGTATTTCATCGAGACAATTCTTCTTCGTCCGTGAATATCCGGCCAGCAAAGCCGGGGGGCGTGCTGCAAATTACTACTGCCCTTTTACGTCGTAACAGAACAGCGTGTCGTGGTAGCGGAGGTACAACCGGCCTGCGAAGAGAACCGGATGCGCCCAGGCGTCTCGCCTCCTTACCTTCGGGATCAGCGGAAAAGAACCCAGCGTCTTGAATCCGCCATCGGTCGGCTTGAGCATCATGACCTTGAGCCACGCCGACATAACGTAGAGTTTTCCGTCGGCCCAGACGGCCGATGCGTTGGAGGGATAATCCATTTTGGCTTCGGTCTTCCCGGTCTTGGCGTCGAGGCGGAGATAACCCTTCATCTTCCTCTCACCGGCAATATAAAACTTGCTATCGACCTGCACCACACTACCGCTAGTCGTGCGCAGGGGCAAATTCCAGACTCTCCGGACTTTTCCCCCATCGGCGCTGATGCGCAGGAGAGAGGAATTCTGCTCCTTGGGGTCAGTGTTGGTGATGAGCACCGTGTTTCCGCAGAGCACGGGTATTGTGCTGCAGACATTGTCGGTAAGCTTCAGCCCGACCCACCACACGATTTTGCCGGTATCCGCGTCGGCGGCGAAGGTCCGGAACTGCGTAGTCGAGATGATCAGGCGGCGTTTGCCCGCCTTGACGAGGATCGGCGAGGCATAGCTGGTGGTCTCATCCTCCACGCGCGCCGGTTCGCTGCTCCAGACGGTTTTGCCCGTCTTCTTGTCCAACGCCGCGATGAGGGCCTTCTTACCCACCGGAGTGACGATCACATTATTCCCGTCCACCAGCAGGCACTCCGAGGCCCCGAAGTACGGTTGGACGGCATCGAAGCGTTTCAGCATGTCAACCACCCACTGCTCCTTGCCCGTCTTCGCATCCAGGCAGATCACCCGCCCGTGCCCGTTCATGTGGTAGATCTTGCCGGCGCTGTATGTGCACGCCGCCCTGCTGCCCCTGAATCGAGGCTTGAATGCTTTCCCGTTGACCGCCCGCCACTTGATCTCACCGTCGAGCCCCATCGCGAAGATCATCAGGTCCCATTTGATTTCGCCGCAGATATAGATCGTATCTTTGACGATGATCGGCGAGCACCAGCCCCTGCCCAGTCCGGTGGTCTTCCAGAGAAGTTTCGGTCCGCCTTCCGGCCAGGCGTCCAGCAGACCGGTCTCGGTGCTGACCGCGTCGCGCTTGGGACCGCGCCATTGAGGCCAGTCCGGTTCGGGCGAGGCGATCAGTTTAGCGGTATCGGCGCCTCTTGCCGCCCCGCATGCGACTAACAGCATCAGTCCGGCTAGTGCGAAACGAATGACTTGCCCACAGCCGCCGGGCTGCCTGTCCTTGTATGCAGTTGCCATCGATCGGTCCTTAATCACGAGTTGTGACGTCTATTCCGAGGTTTCCGCACCGATTGTATCCGACACGACGCGTCGGGCAAACACAATCACTCATAGGAAATTGATTCCGCACGGGCGCTCGTCGGAGGCCCGGGGGTGAGGGGTTTACGTCTTTGCGACGGCTTTGCGGTGTCACGTCTACCTGTGGAAACTGAACGAGTAGAGTTTGGAGTCTCTCAGTTCGAATCTCAGCTTGATCTCTTTGCCCGTGAGTCTATCAAGTGAGAATCCATCTTCCCACTTTACTTCAGCGTCTGAAACAGTTTTTGAAAACAACTCGCTTTCAGCCAGTTTCTTGTTGTCCTTATCAAGAAGCGTGACCTTCACGTAGCCGGACAGCGCGATGTCCGGGCGCAGCGGTGCGCGCCTGTGCGCGGTCATCGATAAGGTTATTCAGGATGCTGATTGCGCCATCCACACAGCGCAGCCGGTGCGCATTACTGTGACAAGACGCTATTTCTTGGCGCCGGCTACTTTCACAGAGACCCTTATCGGTTTGCTTCGCTTTTCGCCATTATCGAAGACAACGGCGTAGTGATAGTCGCTGGCGGTGAGTTCCGATCGATCGATAAAGCTACCAAGCTCCGTTCGAGCGACCTTTGTCTTGTCGCTGATTTTGAAGTCCGGCTTGTCGCCGCGATAGATGTCGACAGCCAGTCCCCAGGTGCGGGCCGTCAGGCCCCATCGGACGGCTACCTCTCCGCCAGGGATCTGCTCGGCGGTGATTTTGGGCAGTTTCTTGGGGATGCGAACCGGGTAGATATTGCGATGCTGTCCGGAAATGGCGAACACCTCGCCGCGCGGCATGTCAAGACGCGGGTTCTTCAAGGCCGCCTCTCTGGCTTTAGTTATGATATCGAGCATCTTCTGGTAGTGCTTGTTCTTCGTATTCTCGAATGAGACAACCGGTTTTCCGCTGGATTCGCCCTTGTCCCATTTTCGCCATACCTGCTTGGGGAAACTGTTGAGCGGTTTTACGGCGTGTTCGTATCGTCCGGTGCTGAAAATGCGGAGGCGCCTGAACCCATCGACCTTCGCATCGCGGCAGAATGCTTGTCCGTGTCCGTCTTTGGTTTTCGCCAGCGGCGCGCGGAGAATGCGGCTGAACTTCGGATTTTCGAGATTGAACCAGTCGGGCTCAAATCGCCTGCGCGTGTCGTGGCACTTGACGCATCCGGCGGCTTTCATTTCGGCGACAAGCTGATTTCTCGCGTTGCGGTGGTCCCTGAGATGGAACGCCCTTGGCGTGTAGTTCCAGGTCCCGTGGTAAGGACCGTTACCGTCGATCCATGCGAGTATGATATCGCGCTCGGCGCGCGTTATCTTGAAACGATCTTTGTGTCCCAGGGCTCCGTCGACGAGCACCTTGCCCAGGGGCGCCGCGGGCGATCCGAGCTCGTATGCGGGGAATATCTTTGTCGAGTAGTGCGCCGTACCGTTCATCGAGCAGACCCCGGCGATCAGTGTGGCTTTGTACTGGACCTCACGCCGAGACACCAGGTTATGGTAGCTGTTGTTGAAGTACTCTGTCCATCCGCCGGTCAGATCGAGCCCCGCGGCGAATCCCTTTTCCCCACCGTGACACTTGACGCAGTGGGCGTCAAAGACGGGCTGAACCATTGTCGGGTAGTCAAGCGGACCGGAGCCCCATGATTCGTCTTTCGGTTCCTCGGGGGGCTTCTTCTGGGCCAGTGCGAGCTTTTTCAGAGGCGGGAAGGTCGCTTTCTTGTCTTCGTGGCAACCGACGCAACCGCGCGTCGCGCCGGGGGCGGCTTGGATGAACGTACGCATGGACCGCACGCAGCGCCCTTCGGCGTCGATCGCCTGGAGGAAGATCATCTTACCGGCGGGAACTTTGAAGTAGGCGCTACCGTCTTTTTCAACGGGCACCATACCGAGATAGTTCTTGCCCGTCCACGCCAGCGCCGCGGAAATGGTGAACGTCTGGTTGAACGGACCGCCTCCGGGCGTTCTACTTGTGCGCGAGGTCTCCTCGACCACGCGGAGTTGCTTGATCGAGCCTTTCGGAACCTTGGGCATCCCCTCGTACACGTTCTGCAAGACAAAGAAACCGTAGTCCTTGCTGCGGTCAACCTGCGAGGGACGCATATTGGGAAGCGGACGCACTTTGACCGGAATCGGAGAATGACAGTCAATCCCCGGATCGCTGACGAGAAGTTCACGCGTGAGGGAGTCGTCCTTGTTGCGTTTGATCAGGAAGATCGCGTTCCTCCTGCCGCTGCGGTCGCTGAAGAGGATGAGGTCTTTAGTGATCGGGAACGGGTCGCAGGCCTCGCCCGTGTCACGCGTGGGATGCTTCGGATCCGAGAAGTTGAAAACGGCCTTGGGGTCGTTCTTGCCCATCTTCGTGTCGATCAGGGCGATCGTTCCACGCGGTGTGCTGTTATGCTTGGAAAAAGTACTTACGATGTATCTCGGGTCGGAAAAGACCTGGCGCGAATCGAGAACCGCTTCTGGAAACACCATGTTGTTCGCGTACAACGCGGTTTCCATCGTTCCGTCGGGGTATACCGTCCAGAGGCTCTGGATGGTCAGCGCCGTCTTGTCAACGTACTCCCACCTTCCGTAGAGAATCCGACCGTCCTGCATGAGGCTCGGGTCGAATTCCGTCTCGCTGTTGACCGAGATGGGATAAGTGTCACCGCCGTCGGAATCCATCGCATGCATGATCGCCACACCTGTGTTGTTGCACGGGACCAGGCCGTTGTGACGCATCGTGGTGAATACAATCTTCCCGTTTGGCAGATAGGCCGGCGTCAGGTCCTGCGCCGCACCGAGTGAACCGTGCCTGCCGAAGTAAACGCTCTTGATCTTACCGTCCTTCTTACAGGGCAGATAATCCGCTCGCGGATTAGTGATGCGCCTCAGCCCTTTCCCGTCAATTCCAATCTCGTAGATCGACGAACTGCCCTTGGGCTCACCCTTGAAGCAGAAGAGCAGTTTCTTGGCGTCATAGGACAGGTCCGGGTCGAAGTACATCCCCTTACCGAGCGTGTTCTTGCTCTTCTCGTCAATAACGGCGCGGATTTTGTGTTTTTCCGGCGGATCGGCAGGGTTTTCCAGAACGTAAATACCACCGCCCGGATGCCACTGATAGCAGGTATCGTAAATGTGGATACCGCGGTAGTTTCCTCGTTTGGTGAAGAGGATGGGGCTGTCGAGATTCTTTCGGAGCACCTCTGCGGCAGGGGCAAACGCCGAAAGCACCGACAGCAACGCCAAGGCCGGTATGGTGAAACGGTGGAATTTCTTCATCTGTTCTCTCCTCTTGCCGCACGATAAACCTATCGACAGGCAATTTGATTTCATGCGTACGCATCCGGGCGGCCTGGGGCCGGGCCGGAGCGTTCGATCCGTTTGAGGCCCAGACACCGTCCCTGAGCCGCTTACAGACAATATAGCACCCGATCGGGGCTTAGTCAAAGAATCGGGTTCGTGCCCAAGCCCGCGCCCGGGTCTCTACCGAATTGCCTTGAGCAACTGCTGCGCGGTCTTCTTCGTCCGGGCGGACTTGGATTTCGCGACCGCTGTTTCAAGGACCGCGCGCCGCTGTTGTTTGGAGGCGTTCTTCACGCCTTTCCTGCTGCGCAGGAGATTGACGATGGTCGAGCACGCTGCCTCAGCGATTACCGGGTCTCCCGCCATCGTCGCCAGCATCTTCAGCGCGCCGCCGGTTCGGATCTGGCCCAGCGCCGAGAGCACCAGCAACTTCTCCTCGCGGCGCTTGGTCAGCGGAAGGATTTCCTCGAGCTTGACGAGCTTCTGGTCGTCGTTGAGCTTCTTGGCGCCCTGAACGTATTGCAGGTACCCGCGGAATGCGAGGATGCGGTGCGACAGTTTCTTGCCCGTTTTGGCCAGCGCCAGCAGCGGCGCGGTCACCGCGGCGTCCTCGGGCCAGTTGTCCGGCCAGGTCGACAGCGTGCGCGCCGCCTCGTCCTGAACACCCTCGTCCTTGTCGGACAGAGCGGACTTCACGGCGGTTAGCGCGTCGCCACCACCGGCGCAGGCGAGTACGCGCAAAGCTATAACGCGAATATCTTTATCGCTGTTCTTTGCCAGCGGCATCAGGTCGTCCGCACACGCCGATCCCGCGCGAGCGCTGATTGTCTGCAGCGCCTTGGCGATGCCCTCGCGCTCCTTGGCGTCGGAAGTCTTCAGGAGGATCTTCACGAGGCTGGGCACGTGCTTCTTCTCGCCGATCGTGCCTACCGCGGCTATGGCCGCGGCGCGACAGTCGGCGTCGGTGTCGCTGGTACACTTCACCAGGGCCGGTAAGGCCGACTCGATCCGACGCAGCCCGGCGAGGTAGATCAGGATCGCGCGCGTCTTGGGCGACGCTTTGGGCAGCCGGGCGGTAATGTCGGTATCGACCTCACCTCGGGGGAGTCTGGCTAGTGTGGACTTGGCTTTCTGCGCCACGTCCGCGTCGGTATCCAGCGCGGCGGTCAGCAGGACCGGTATACAGGACGCACTACCGAAACCTTCCAGCGTGCCCATCGCCATGAGCCGCACGTTGGTCGGTCCGCTCTTGACGGCCGCCAGCACGGCGGGCAGGGCTTTCGGGTCGCGGCGGTCGGCAAGGGCGAGGATCAAGAACGCCCGCCGGTTGGCCTTAAGTTTGTCCAGTTCGCCGACCAGCGCGTCGGTGACGTCGCCGCCGGGCAACTCACGAGCGGTGCGCAGACCGACGCCGAACATCGCCTTGTCCGACGACTTGAGCTGGGCGAGCAGCAGTGGTATCCCCGCCGATCCTCTGGCGAGGATCGCGCCGCGGATGGCCTCGATGTGCCTCTGCTGGGGCAGGTCCTCTTTGCGGACGGCGTCATACAGTTTGACAGCCGCGGCGGACTTGCCCGCGGCGTGCAGCCGTTCGGCGCACAGGATGCACCCGTACGCGACAGACGACTTAACGTCGGACGGCGCGTTGGGGAGGAATTTCTCGAGCGCGTCGGTGGCGCTGTCGCCGCCGATCCGACCGAGCGCCTCCCCCGCGGCAGAGGCGACTTCCGCGTCGGCGTCCTTGAGCTTGCCCACCAGCAGATCGACCGCGTCAGCGTCGCGTCGGACGCTGATCGAGTTGATCGCGCCGATCAGCAGGTTTCCTTTGAGTGTGCCCGCGGCTTTGCGCAGCGCCTCGTCGGCTTCGGGACCGGGAATCGCCTCCAGGGCGATCCGGGCCCACGA
>CAZSLS010000087.1:0-24651 GCA_964607575.1 uncultured Planctomycetaceae bacterium
GTTCGCTGCGGTGTACGATACGGTCGATGAATCCGTGTTCGAGCAGGAACTCGGCGCGCTGGAAGCCTTCGGGCAATTCGCTCTTGATGGTGTTTGCAATAACGCGCTGTCCCGCAAATCCGATCAACGCCTTGGGCTCGGCGATTATGATGTCGCCAAGCATGGCAAAACTCGCGGTCGTGCCCCCCGTGGTCGGATCGCTGAGAACGGAGATGAACAATCCGCCGGCACTGTCGAAACGGGCTAGTGCTGCCGACGTCTTGGCCATCTGCATCAGGCTCAGTGCTCCCTCGTGCATTCTGGCGCCGCCCGAAACGCACACGATCACCAGGGGCAGATTCTCTTCGGTGGCGAATTCGATGAGACGTGTGATCTTCTCTCCCACGACCGAACCGAGAGATCCCATCAGCCAATCGCCGTCCATCACCCCCAGGGCAATCCGACGCCCCTTGACGTAAGAAACGCCGGTCCGGACGGCTTCGGTTTGACCTGTTTTGGCCTGCTCGGCGGAAATGCGATCGGTCAGTGTCTTGTTGTCCCAGGTGAATTCAAGCGGATCGGCGGGGGCAATCTCGCTGAACATCTCCTCGAAACTGTCCGGATCGGTCAATTGCGTTATTCGCAGTTCACCGCGGAGTCTGAAGTGATGCTGACACTCGGGGCAAACTTCCTGGTTTTCCGTTACGGTCTTGCGATACAGCATCTCCTCGCAATCCGGACATCGCAACCACAGACCGTCGGGAATGTCTCGCTTCTCCCGCTTGGTCGGGCCCGCAAATCCCGACGAATTGTAAGGTCCGGTTGGTTCTGAGTCTGTCTGGGACATATCAACCTCACAGAGACAGCGAATCGCTCTGGTAGCTTTCCCATGTGAACTCGTTGTCCACATGTTTCCATATCTGCCTGTTGGTACTGATGTTCAATTGGTTCCTCGATTACTGCTGACGGTCTGCTTGAGAGCGTCAATGGCCTCGCCCGCGTCGTCGGCTCGGAATATGTTACTTCCCGCGACGAAGACATCGGCGCCGGACCGGGCGCACTGCCCGGCGGTATGATAGTCGATTCCGCCGTCAACTTCCAGGCGTTGGTCCGGTCTCAGCATGCCTCGGACGGCGGTTATCTTGTCCAGCATATCGTCCATGAACTTCTGCCCGCCATATCCGGGTTCAACGGTCATCACCAACACGAGATCAACCGCTTCAATAATTTCCGACAGGGCGTCTGGCCCTGTTGCCGGGCGAAGCGACACCCCGGCGCCGAGACCAAGTTCGCCAAGCCTCTGGACTAAGGCAACCGGATGGTCGCTCGCTTCAATATGAAACGTAATGCTGTCGGCCCCGACTTCCGCGAACCGCTCAATGTAATAAGCCGGGTCGGTCACCATTATGTGTACGTCCAGAACGGCGTCGGTGTACTTCCTGATCGATTCGACTACCGGCGGGCCCATCGACAGGTTGGTCACGAAGTGCCCGTCCATGACGTCGAGGTGTATCACGTCGGCGCCCGCATCGAGAACCCAATCGATCTCCCTGCCCACATGGGCGAAGTCGCAGGCGAGCAGCGACGGCGCGATAACGGGCCGGCCTGCGAATCCCGCCCACGGATTGCCTCTTTGGATATCCATTGCCTCACTTCTGGTCAAGTACTTCGATGGGCCCCATGGGCTTGCCCTCGAGATACGTCAGCGATGCCCCGCCGCCGGTGGAGACGTGCGTCATCCTGTCAGCGAGGCCCATCTGATCGACTGCGGCCGCAGAATCGCCTCCGCCGATTACACTGATGGCCCCCTCATCGGTCGTATCGGCCAGGGCCTGGGCGATCGCCTGCGTACCGGCTGCATAGTCGGATTTCTCAAAAACGCCCATTGGACCGTTCCAGATGATTGTTTTCGCTCCGGCGATAATCTGCTTGAATGCTTCTGTCGATCCCGGTCCGATGTCCATACCCATGAGTTCATCGGGGATGTTCACACCGTCATTCGGGATGGGTTGCCCGTTGTCAAAATCATCCGTGCAGACATGATCGCACGGTAGAACGATCTTGTCGCCTGCGCTGGCAAGGAGGTCTTTCATCGCGTCAACCTGGTCGGCTTCCAGGATGCTCTTTCCGATCGTGACGCCCTGGCTCTTGAGCAGCGTATACGTCATTCCACCGCCGATTATGATCTTGTCAACTTTATCCAGCAATGCCGAGATCAACTTGATCTTGTCGGAGACCTTCGCCCCGCCCAGGATAGCTACGAACGGATGAACCGGTTCGGCTACGGCTTCGGCGAGGTACTTTATTTCCTTCTCGACGAGGAATCCCGCCACAGCCGGTCCGCCGGCCGCCCGGATCGCTCGCGGTACGCCCCACATGCTGGCATGGTTGCGGTGGCAGGTACCGAACGCGTCGTTCACGTATACCTCGCCCATGGACGCCAGTTCCCGACCGAACTGTTCGACCTGGTCTGTATCCTTGCTTTTTTCACGAGGGTCAAATCGCACGTTTTCCAGAAGCAGCACTTCGCCGGTCTCCAGCGAGCTGGCCATTGTTTTGGCCTCGGCGCCGGCTACGTCGAACGGACCGAGCTTCACTTCCTGCCCAAGGAGTTCCGCGAGGCGGTCAGCGGCAGGCTTCAGGGAGAATTCGGGGCTGGCCTGTCCCTTGGGACGCCCCAAGTGGCTCATCAGGATCAGCTTACCGCCGGCCTGGATCACGTGGTTTATGGAAGGCAAAGCGGCAACGATTCGTTTGTCGTTGGTAACCTCGCCATCTGACAGCGGGACGTTGAAATCCACGCGCATCAGCACTTTCCTGCCCGTTACGTCAATGTCTGAAATCGTTTTCGTAGCCATTACAGTAGTCCTTCTGGTCGTTCTTAACAAAAGGCCCGCCGGATATAACCCGACGGGCCTTATTATTGTACGGAATGTGCGAATCTGCAAGTCGTTACTTACAGGGCGGCCATTTTCAGCACGAGGTCGCAGGTGCGGCACGAGTAGCCCCATTCGTTGTCGTACCACATGGTGACCTTGGCAAGGGTCCCGCCGATAACCTTCGTGTTGAGGCTGTCGAAGATGCTGCTGGCGGGGTGGTGTACGATGTCAGACGAGACAATCGGGTCCTCGGTGTACTCGATGATACCGGCCATTTCGCCGTCGGCGGCTTCTTTGATCGCCGCGTTTATCTCTTCCGCTGTCACTTCCGCACCAAGCTCGACGGTCAGGTCCGTGATTGAACCGGTGGGAATCGGGACGCGAAGGGCATATCCGTCCAGTTTGCCCGCCAACTCGGGCAGGACCATTCCGACAGCAACGGCCGCCCCAGTGGTGGTCGGAATGATATTGACGGCGCCGGCGCGGGCGCGGCGCTTGTCGCTGTGGACGAAGTCGAGGATCGACTGGTCGTTGGTGTATCCGTGACAGGTGGTCATCAGGCCCCTGACCACGCCGAACTTATCGTTGAGGACCTTCACGACCGGCGCCAGTGAGTTTGTCGTGCAGGACGCATTCGAAACGCAGGTGGTTTCGGCGGTCAGAATATCGTCATTAACGCCCAGCACGACCGTGGCCGCATCGCCCTTGACCGGCGCGGAGATAATGACCTTCTTGGCTCCGGCGTCGAGGTGCGTGTCGTATCCGGCTTTGGTGTCGGACTTGTTGTCGCGGAAGATGCCTGTGGACTCGACCACAATATCGGCTCCGAGTTCGCCCCAGGGCAAGCTCGCCGGGTCGCGCTCGGTGATCATCACAACCTTCTTACCATTGACGATCAGGGCCTCTTCGCTTTCGATCTCGACCGTTCCGGGGAAGCGTCCCTGGGTCGAATCGTATTTCAGCAGATGAGCCATCATGTCCGTATCAGCCAGATCGTTGACACCGACTATTTCAAACTCATCGCCTCGCTCGCACATCGCCCTGAAGACCAGGCGGCCAATGCGTCCGAAACCGTTAATTCCTACTTTGACACTCATTTTCTACGCTCCTGACGGCTAACTTTGGTGAATCATAGTGAATGTTTCAGGCTGGCGAGCTACATGCTCTCCACCAGCCGAACGGGGGAGACAGGTTACAGGCAACATTCCGATCTGTCAACATTATTCGTCAGAAAGATCTTGCTGTTAACTTGAGTCCTTAGCTAGGAGAAACCGAACTCAACGGTCTTTCTTCGCCGCCAGCATTGCCCTGGCCAGGTCGGATACCAGATCGTACTTGTCTTTGGCGAAGTGCTTGAGGATTGGCTCCTGTCCGGACAGGCCCGAGGTGCCCAGCAGTTCCACCAGGCGGAATCGCACCAGTGCGCTGCGGTCCTTTATGATGCTGCTGAAACTTCGGATAATCGCGCCGTCGAGTTGGACCCCTCCGAGTGCGGCCAGCATCTCAGAGCGAACGATGTCACTGCGGTCCTTGAGCATCTCAGCGACCATGAGGATCAGGACTTCCCGGTTGATCTGCCTGGAAAGCTGGTAGGGCGGTTTGAGCTTTCCGGAGTTGATACCGTCGCTGAGAACCAGCAGTGAGGCTATCTGGTTGGCAGCTCTCAATCTGACGTGCAGGTCGTTGACCTTCATATCGCCGACGATCAGAGACAGGCAGCGTTTATACGTACTCCGCCACTTGACGGGCTCGGACCGGTCGAACTTGCCCAGTATGCTGGTTCGCGCAATAACTGCGGGTACGGCGGTGGCCAGGGGAGGCGGTCCGTGGTCACCGGGGGTCTTGGCGCCGGGATCGATAAGCCTGGGCGTAACAGTGAGAACGAGATCGTCCAGGGGATGGGCCATAAGCAGGGTATGCAGTTTTCCGACATCTATCCGCCCCGAAGCGGTGACCTTGTTTCCGCCGGCGAGATACCTGCCTGCCGGCAGGATCAATCTTGCGACGTCTTTGAATGTTCCGCTTTTGCGTCCTTTGACGGTAACGTTGATGCTGACGGTCGTGGGGACAAGACCGCCCATGCCTGCCGAAACCCTACCGTCATACGTGCTGGACAATTCAACCTGGACGACAATACCTTTGCCCGCATCGACTTGGCGCGGGGCGCTGAGCTTCAGATGCAGAGATTTCTCGGGTTCCAGGCCAAGGGCCAGCAGGCTCTCGGGGAGACTCTCGGCAAGAGCCTGAAGTTCCTTGCTTCCTTCTGCCGGCGGGATTGCGATCTTGTGCTTGAGGGCCAGTGCCCTCAGCCTCCTTGCCGCCTGACCGCTTCGGCTCAGCGAGAGGCCAGAGAGCACCAACTTCTTTCCGTCCGCGGGCCTGGCGACGAGGAAGTAGTGCTCGGCCAGGAAAGCGGCTGCAAAAACATCCTTGTCAGCGAATTTCTGCAGGCCCACTCTACCAAGATCGATGGTGCTTTTCTTTCCGGACAGGACTCGTGCGGCGGCCAGGATCCGGTCGCTTTCGGGAGCGTTGAGGGTTGCGGCCCGTTTGGCGTACTCCAAACCGCGCGGGATGTCCGTACCTGTGATCAGGTACAACCACGCAAGTTCAGCCGCCGCAGAAGCATCGGGTTGACCTCCGGAAAGTTTTGGCGCGAAGATCGCCTCGATTTCTCCTGAATAGAGCTTGGCCCGTGCGGTCTGAGCGCTGTGGTTGCAGGCTTCTATCAGTAGTACCCTGAGCAGAACACTCTCGGAGTATTTCCTGCTGATCGGTCCGAAGATCTCGGTTGCCCGTTTGTATTGCCCGGCGTTGAGCAGGGCGTTGCAGTGTTGCACGGCGAAGTCGAGGCTGACCTTGTGCCCCAGCATACGGCGGTTTACCTTCCACGCGTAATCGTAGAATCTTGCGGCCTGTTCATAGAGTCCCGCCGCATCGAGCATTTCGCCCAATTGGGCCGCCTGTCCGACGGAATGTGGGTTAATCAACAGTTCCTTGACCCGTACTTTCGCCCGATCTGCGGGGGAGACCTTCTCCGCCAGCGTCAGTTGCCCGACGAGTGCGGCAGGCAGATACGGGTCGAGTTTGACGGCGGTGTCGAAGGCGTCACTGGCCTTTTTGCGCTGCCCCTGCCCGATGAAAATGTCCGCCAAATGGACCGCCACCGCCGCTCGCAATTCGCTCGGGCGCTTGGTGTCTACCAGCAGGTCGCCCAGGAACGTCGCTCGCGACTGGGCATCCTGAAAGCCCTTCATCTCAGACGACAACCACTGAAGGGCCAGTGCGTGATCGCCAGGCCTTGCGATGAAGCGCTTCCGGATGGCGAGAGCCAATGCCTTTTCCTTGTTGCGCAGAAGAGATATGTACGCGATTGTGTTGTTGATGTCCGGGTCGTCGGGCGCAAGTCGCCGGGCAAATTCCGCCAGAGACACCAGTCTTGCCGCCCGAGCAATCGGTCTTGCCGACTCATGCCTCAACAGCATGGCGCTATGGTGGAGCCCCTCGGCGGCCAGACCGTCGGCGCGTGAGGCGGTATCACCGGAATCCTGCCCACAGGCCGCCGAAACAACCAAAAGGCACATCGCTGTTACCAAGTATGATCTCACCAGTCAATCTCCAGGTTCATTTTCTGGAACGTATGATACTGATCGGATAGGTCTTGTCGCCACGCTGCAGCAGGAGAATGATGGCCTTCTGCGGAGAATCCTTCAGGGCCTCGTCTATTGCATCCCGCATCTCAGCGGACTTTGTCACGGACTTACCGTTGACTTCGATAAGCAGGTCTCCTTGCCTGACGCCGGAGCCTCCCGCCAGACCCCGCGCCGGAGAGGCGATAACGATCAGGCCTTTAACGTTAGCGGTAGGACTGGAGTCGGTGTAGGAGTCCGGGGGAACCTTATCCCTCACCACCACACCCAACTCCTTACTGACGTACCGATCCGCTTCAAAAGCCTGCTTGGGTATCGCAACCAGTCCCACGGTCATCGATAACTGCTTTCCCCCACGCTTTACGGTCAACGAAACCGTCTTGCTTCCGCCGGCCGCCATGCTCTGCAATCTGTTAAGGAATCGTTTGCCCACAAGCGCCGCTGACGCAAAGTTCTCGAGCTTGCGCCCGTCCAGACCAATTACCAGGTCCCGCTCTTTGAGTCCGGCCTGGTCCGCTGGAGTACCCTTTATCACCTTGCCCACCATGACCGCCGGTACCTTGATACCATAGGTCTTGGCGTCGTCGTTGCTGACGGGATGGTAGCCGACTATACCGGTCCAGACGCGGCGCTTGGCGGTTGTCGGTGAGGGCATGGAGGCGATCGTGTCGGCAAACTCGTCGATCGGAAGGAAGTAGTTTTTTTCATCCTGACCGGTCAGGCCGATATACGTCTGGCCCCTGGAGGTCGCCATCTGAAAGGCTATGGGCAACTGTTGTGCGATAATACCAACCACTTTTCCGTCAAGATTGAACACGGGCGAGCAGGTTCCGGTAAGGCTTCCGCCGGTAACGCGATACAGGACTTCAGGTACGCGAACCCTTCCCGAAACGTATGCAACTCCCATGTACGGTTCGTGCCCCTGGTTGGAGCCTTGAAGACCGATCGAAACTACCTGCTGACCGATCTTGATCCCGCTCTGCCTGCCCACAAACGCCACCTTAGGCCACCTCGCCGCGGCGGTAGTGCGTATAAACGCTATACCGGTCACCGGATCGACCCCCATGACTTCCGCGGGCACTGTCTTGGCATCGAGACCGCCGGGCCTGACGCCGAGCTTGCTGACATCCTTAAGACGTGTCTGAATATTGAACGCTGTAGTGAGAAACACCGCCCGCCCCTGCTTGTCGCCGTGGATGCACACAGCCGGTCCGATAATAGCCTTCGGACCGGCGCCGACATCCAGGCTGAATTCTACAATCGCCAACGCACCGGAAGATTCCTTGTAGATATCCTCCGGGCTCTTTGCCTGGAGATGTCCGGTGAGCGTTGCGGCGATCGCTGCGGTAATAATACAAATATACTTCATTTTGAAGCCTCCATAATTCCAAGCGAAGTCAGCGTTTGCGTCTTTCGCGTTTTTCACGTTTTGTTACCGAAGACCGAGCAGACTCTTGAGCTTCCACCGCCAAACGCTGCGCCCATGTCGGACCGGCGCTGGCGGGCAACTTGCTGATAACAAATAACAGGATAATCCCCGCGGCTACCGTTGCCAACGAGGTGTATTGATTGTGAGTCAGTCCGAAATGCAACGCCGTATCCCTGCGAATACCCTCGAGCAGGAACCTGGTGATCGGATAGAGAATCAGCAGAAGGGCGAAGACCTGTCCCTCTCGCCTGCGATGGCGGACGAACAGGCACAGCAGCGCCGCTATCAGCAGCGCGTTGAAGAACCCCAGCGCCTGGGCCGGACGGACCGGAAGGGATCGGCTCGCCGAGGCAATGCGGATCTGCTCGGCGGAGAAGTTTTCGGGCGGTAGGAGGGGAAGCACCGGGGCGAAGAGCTTCTTTTCGTTCTGCGTGTACTCGACGTAACGGGGCCTCGCCGAATTGTTCAGCAGCTTCGGATCGGGATTGATGTGCCCGTCAACCTGTTGCGCCGCAGCCAGGGCGAGTGAGTCTTCCTTGCCCTGACGGTGCAGTGCGATGGCGCGCTGCTCCAACTGGTGTGAGTAAACCGGAGAAGCGCCCTGTATGCCCGTGGAAAACGGATTGGACCTCCCGTCGAACTTCAGCATCGGTTCGGAGTACATCGGAAACTGCGTTGCCAGGGGCCAATCAGCATCACACCGCCCGCCGTAACAGCATCCGTTGAGAAAACAACCCGCGCGCCCGAAGGCCAATCCGACCATGAGGCTCACCGCCACTATGTCCAGGTACCGCCTTATCGCAATCTGCTTCCGCCACAAGTACAAGACCACCATCAACGTCGCCAGCAGCACTCCGCCGTAATAGATCAGCCCGCCGGACGTTACGTCGAAAATGCTCGCAAAGCCCTTGTTGGCGAACTGCTCCCGGTTCTGGATGACAAACGCCAGCCTGGCGCCTATTATCCCGCCCACCAGCGACAGGATACCGACGACAGTAACGGTCTCGTGATTCTCGCCCATGCGCTTCGCACGCCAGTGGGCCAACCATATCCCCGAGAGAAAACCCAACACAAGCATCAGCCCGTAACCGTATATCCGCGGGGTGAAAATGAAGCCATCAAACAGTTCAATCTTGCCAAAGTCGATTATGGTCTGAAGCATCTGATGTCTTTCCGAGCCGGCCTGCGATTACAGTTTCTGGACTATCCTGTTAGAACTGTCGACCAATACGATACCCGGCTTGAGCCCCCGGGCTTCCTGGGGCTCCATATATCCAAAGGCCATAATGATCACTTCGTCGCCGACGTCGACGAGACGGGCGGCCGCCCCGTTAATGCATATCGTCCCGCTGCCCGGTTCGCCTTCGAAAACGTACGTCTCAAAGCGGGCCCCGTCGGTCATGTCGGCTACGAGGACGCACTCGCCGGGGACGATACCGCTGGCGTCCAGCAGTTCGCGGTCGATAGTGATCGAGCCGACGTAATCGATCACCGCCTCGGTCACAGTCGCGCGATGTATTTTGCCTCTAAGTACTTTCAGCAACACTGTATCATTCCTTTGTCTCGCGTTGATTCTATTGCGACTCGCCCGCGGAGTCCACCAACATATTGTCGATCAGCCTGGCGCCGGGGAACTTCACCGCCAGGGCGACCAGCACAATGCGGTCTGTTGTTTCTACGTCACACAACGTCTGAGGGTCGACAATTTGTATATAGTCAATCTCGCCGTCGGGCGCGTTGGTCGAAATATACGCCCGCGTGGAGGCAAGAATCTCCGCCGGCGGCGGGTGGGATTTGCGTATCTGATCGGACGCATACTCCAGCGCCCCGTGCAGTGCGACCGCCTGGCGGCGACCCGCGGCGCTGAGGCGCTGATTCCGCGTACTCATCGCCAGCCCGTCGGTCTCGCGCACGATCGGGCAGGGTACTATCTCCACGGGGATATCCAGATCTCCGACCATCCGGGTAATGATGACCAATTGCTGAAAGTCCTTCTGCCCGAAGAACGCCTTGTCAGGCCCGACGATGTTCAGCAGCTTGACGACTACCGTACAGACGCCTGCGAAATGCGTCGGCCGATCCCGCCCGCACAGCGTTTCGGACAGTTCGCTGACAGCTACGCTGGTGACCGGCTGACGGGGATACATGGTCTCGACGGTGGGGACGAATACCAGGTCGGCGCCGCGGGCGTCGCAGGCGGCCAGATCGGCTTCGATATTGCGGGGATAAGTTGAAAGGTCTTCGCCCGGCGCGAATTGGGTCGGGTTCACGAAAATGCTGACCACGACGAAATCGCAGGCGTTTCGCCCCGCGTCGATCAGGCTGAGATGCCCTTCGTGCAGCCCGCCCATGGTGGGCACGAAACCGACCGTCGCGCCGCCGGCGCGGGTGTCGGAAACGATCCGGCGAACTTCAGCGATGGTTTGGACTGTTTTCATGACATTTCACCGCGAATCCGGGCGATCAGTTCATTACGGGCATCGGCGTCGCGGATGTCGGCGGCGTCTGTTTCCACGCGGATTACCGGACAGCCCGCTGACTGATCGATATCATTATACGCTCTTCTCATCTCTTTCAGGAACTCCGGCGTCATGGCTTTTTCGTATTCGCGCCCGCGGGCGGCGATGCGCGACAGGAGTACCTCCTCGGGCGCGTCGAGATGTACGATAACGCTCGGGGGGCAAACCAGGCCACCGACACGTCGCGCCACGCGAGAGTAGAGCACCATCTCGTCTTCGGTGAGTTTGGCGGCGGCGTAGATGCGATCCTGGCAGAAACCGTAATCGCTGACGGTAAGTCCTTCAGCCGGCCAGTCGCCCAGCGACAACTGTTTGACGCGAGACAACAGGAAGAACAACTGGGCGGGCAGGCAGGCTTCGCGGTCGCCCACGTAAGAATCAGCCAGGAACGGGTTGCCCTCGAAATCTTCACAAATAAGGCGCCCGCCCATCTCCGCGGCGAGATGTTCCGCCAGAGTAGTCTTACCCACCGCCGGTGGACCTATTATGCTGATCAGTGAGGCACTCATGTCTTGTTTCCCCCGCTCAAGTCCGCCAGCAGTTGGGACACTGTTTTGTTGAATACCGGATGCACCGCTCCGGCGGCGATTTCGTTCAGGGGGGCGAGTACGAATTCGCGCTGGTGCATTCGCGGGTGCGGGATGGTCAGTTCGGGCGTATCCACCACAATATCACCGATCAGCAGGATGTCCAGGTCGCACGTTCGCTCGCCCCATCGCTGCTCGGAGGCCCGATCCCGCCCGAACTTCCGCTCGATATCCTGCAACGCGGCTAGCAGCCCGGTCGGTGAAAGTGACGTTTCGATCTCCGCGGCGCCGTTGAGATAGTCCTCTTGTCCGCCCGGTCCACCGACGGGCGTCGTCTGAACCATCTCCGAAACACGCAGCACTGAAATGCCCGCACACTCATCGAGGATCGCAAGGGCCGCCGCAAGCGTGTCGGACCTCTTGCCGAGGTTACTGCCCAGAGCTATGTAAGCGATTTGCCCGGCCATCTCGATTGCCCTCTCGGGTTTCCGGCGTTACTTGAGTTCTTCGGGCCACTGCTTTCCGTCGTCGACGCTCAGATCGAGCCGGTCGATCGACACCTTGACGTACATACCCACCAGGCGCTCGTCGTCGGACCAGTTTGGGTCTTCCAACTGGAGCATACCGAAGTAGATCGTCACGGGCATGATCGAAACAACTCGCCCGAACCCGACGTACGACCACCCGCTGACGCGTTCGAGGCGGACCTTGTGGCTGGGGTTTTCGCGGACGGCGTGTGCCCACTGGAACCCTTCGAGTGACGGGTAGCTGAACTTCACGTTTTCTATGACGCCGGGCGAGCAGCGCTGCTCGGGCGTAGAGACGCCGTCGCAGACTATCAGTGATTCGCCGTCGAGCAGGACTTCGGCCTTGCGGGCGAAACCCTCAGTATGTTCCATTCGTACTTCCATGGCCTCAGCGGGCGTCACTTGCAGATGCTGATCATCCGATCGAGCGCTTCTTTCAGCACGTCGTCGGGGTATGTGAGGGATATCCTGAAGAATCCCTCGCCTGTTTCCCCGTATCCGCGACCGGGGGTTACAACCACGCCGACTTTCTCGAGCAGATCGGCGGCGTAATCGCCGCTCCTGCCCTCGTATACCTCCGGTACGGGCGCCCATATATAGATAGTCGACGCGGGCTTTTCGATGCTCCACCCGTTGGCGTTGAGCGTATCGACCACCAGGTCGCGGCGGCGTTGGTACACCTCGCAGATCGGCGGGATGACCCCCTCTGCCCGGTCCAGGGCCTTCGCGGCGGCCAGTTGCACCGCCCGCAGAGTACCGTTGTCGATGTTGTCCTTTACCGTCGACAGCGCCTTGACCGCAGAAGCATTGCCCACCACGCAACCTACTCGCCACCCGGTCATGTTGAACGCCTTGGACAGTGAGAAGAACTCAACGGCCACATCGTCGGCGCCGGGGACCTGAAGGATGCTCGGCGCCTTGTAACCGTCGTACGTGTTCTCGCTGTAGGCCGAGTCGTGGGCGATCAGGATGTTATGGGCGCGTCCGAAGGCGATCGCCTTTTCGAAGAACTCCAGCGATGCGGTAGCGCACGTGGGATTGTTCGGGTAGTTCAACCAGAGGATGCGTGCCTTGTCGGCCACTTCGGCGGGCACTTCGTCAAAGTCGAACAGCCAGTCATTCTCCGGGCGCAGCGGAACGCGGTAGCTTGTGGCGCCCGCGAAGACGTGCGATATGTTGTACGTGGGGTATCCCGGTTCGGGGATGATGCCGATATCGCCGGGGTCCATTATCGCCATACCCATCTTGGCGATGGCGTCCTTGGAGCCCATAGTGCAGACGACCTGGTCGTCGCCGAGATCCACGTCCCATCGCCGCTTGTAGAAATTCAGGACGGCCGCCGGAAACTCCGGCGCCGGTACGTCGCAGCCGTAGCGGTGGCGGTTGGTATCTGACTCATCAGCGACCGCGCGGCAGAGCTCTTCAATGATCGGATCGGGCGTGGGGTAGTCCGGGTCGCCGATGCCAAGTGTGATCACGTCGACGCCCGCGGCGCGGGCGGCCGCTATCTTGCGGCGGAGATCGGCAAAGAGATACGGAGGAAGCTGTGAGAGTCGTTCTGAAAGCTTGACGTCCATCGTTTTGACCTTTCGTAATCCAAATACAAACCGCTCTTCGCGTCTGCGGAGGCTGGAGCATTGTAGCAATTCGGCGCCCGCGAGCAACCTGATTGCTTCCAACGCCTGAAAAACGGACGTTGCAGGCCGACCCGTCAGCGGCGATACTGGTTGCGAGGCACCGAGCGAAAAATGTTTTTTCCACCGTCGATACTGCGAGTTCGGATCGTGCGCGACGGGCAGCGAAGGCGGAACGTGTTCGTTCCGCTGATCCTGCTCTTACCGCTGGTACTGCTGATCATACTGCTGATGGTACTCCTTATGGTGATGGTGGCGATATTCCGTCCCCGGGCGATGTGGACGCTTTTGAAGGCCATCGGGCGATTTGCTGTATTCTGCTGCCATGCGCGCGGTCTGCACGTAGAAATACACAACGCGCGCGACGATATTCTGCTCTATCTCATATAACTCAGGCGACAGCCCATGCAAAACGAACGCAAACGAATTCTCAAAATGCTGGCCCGGGGCGAGATAACCGTAGACGAGGCCGATAAACTGCTTGCTGCGGCCGGGCCGGGCACCGCTCCGGCGCGGAGAAAACCACGCTATCTGTTTATCATTATCGAAAAAGCCAACGAGACAAAAGACCGCGTCAATCTTCGCATACCGATCAAGCTCCTGGCCCACGGACTGAAACTCACCAAGCTCATTCCCGCCGCGGCCCGCGAGAAAGTCAACACCGCACTGGCTAGAGTTGGTATGAACTTCACTATCACCGAAGAGAACATCGTCGACTTCATCGACGCCCTGACCGATATCTCCGTAGAGATCGATGGCGGCGAAAAAGTGCAGATATACTGTCGATAGACTGAAAGGATCGCGAATTATGCCCAGGTGTCCGTTCAATGTACTGTGTGTCGCGCTGGCGGCGCTGGTGGTCGCTCTGGCGGCCGTGCCGTCTCGAGCTGCCGGGACCGAAGGCGGTTATGTGGTGGTCGTTTCCAGCGGAACGTTCGCCAAGGCCGACTGGCGAAAGGTCGCAGACGCCCTGCAGACCAAACACGGCGCCATCGTCTGCCAGTACAAAGCTTCTCCCACCGAAGCACTGCCCGCGCTCAAAAAGCATTTCCCGAAGTATGCGTGTTTCCTCGCGACTCCGGGCGAGGCGGGCAAGAAGTTTGTGGCCGAGGTGCATCAACTCACGCGCAAGCTCGATGACGATCCCTACACGGACCTGTTGTGGGGTATCCTCACCGGCTACGACGCGGCCAACGCGCTGGGTATCGCCAAACACGCGGCCCCGCTGACGATCGAACGCGTAGCGTCCGGAACGGACGTCGCCCTGGAGATGTGCACCGAGGGCCTGTGGTACTGCGAACTCAGACAATACCGCATGGTGCGGAAGCGCGCGGGCGGTAAGCCCACAGAAGAAAAGGGGCCCGCTGACACCACGCAAGCCCTGGTCGACACGCTCAACACATACAAGGCCCAACTCTTCGTCACGTCGGGACACGCCACCGAGCGCGACTGGCAGATCGGTTTTCGGTATCGCAACGGTTCGTTCCGTTGCAAGGGCGGGCAGCTCTACGGGCTGGACACAAAGAAGCGGAAGATCGACATAAAATCGCCAAATGCAAAGGTTTACCTGGCCGTGGGCAACTGCCTGATGGGGCACATAAACTCACCCGACGCGATGGCCCTAGCATGGATGAACTCCGCCGGCGTGATGCAGATGGTCGGATACACAGTGCCCACGTGGTACGGATACGCAGGCTGGGGATGCCTGGACTACTTCGTCGAACAGCCCGGGCGGTACACCCTGACCGAAGCGTTTTTCGCCAACCACCACGCACTGGTCCATAAGTTGTCGGGCGCATCGGGCCGCGAGGCTAAGGGCCTGAAATTCGATCGCGACGTGGTGGCGTTTTACGGCGACCCGGCATGGGAGGCCCGCATGGCGCCGGGTTCGAGTGTCTGGGAACAGAAGCTTACCGAAGCGAAAGGGCGATTCACGTTCACCATCAAGCCCAAACGCGGCGCCAAGACTTTCGAGCCGATCAACATCAACGGTTCCCAGCGAGGTTATCGCCCGATAGTAGCCTTCCTGCCGCATCGTATAAAGAATGTCAAGATCATCAAAGGCGCCGACCTCAAGCCAACGATAACCGACAATTTTCTACTGATCCCCAACCCCCGAAAGTGCGATCCGAAAAAAGCGTACGAACTGATCTTCACCGCAGCGAAAGCGAAGTAGCACGCGAACCGTACGAAAGGCCCTCCGGGCCTGACGACGATAATCGGTGTCGTGTCGACATGGACCGCCTACGCGGTGACCGGTTCGAGTGAGGTGTCGAGTTTCTTGCCTGAGTCTTCGAACTTTACGGAGATGCGTTTCGAGACGCCGGGTTCCTGCATGGTCACGCCGTAGAGGACGTTTGCCATGCTCATCGTTCGCTTGGCGTGCGAGATTACGATGAACTGGCTGTGCCGGACGAAGTCGGACAGCAGGTTACCGAACCGCTCGGTGTTGGCTTCGTCCAGCGCCGCGTCGACCTCGTCGAGCAGGCAGAAGGGGCTGGGGCGGGCCTTGAAGATACTGAACAGCAGCGCCAGAGCGGTCATGGTTTTCTCGCCGCCGGACAGCAGCGAAAGTTTGCGGAGTTCCTTTCCGGGCGGGCGTGCGACGATTTCGATACCGGATTCCAGAATATCTTCGGGATCGGTCAGCATGATATCGGCCCGTCCGCCGCCGAAGAGCTTCCTGAAGAGTTCCTGGAAGTTCTCGCGGACCAGCTCGAAGGTCTGGACGAACAGTTCGTGGCTTTCGCGGTTGATCCGTGCGATCAGGTCGTTCAGTTGGCGTCGGCTTTCGGCGATGTCTTTGAGTTGGGTCGACAGGAACTCCTGGCGTTTTTCGAGCTCTTCCTGCTCGTCGATGGCGTCGAGATTGACGTTGCCCAGGCGCTGGATCTTGGCGGTGAGTTCCTCGATCCTGACTCTTACCTGGTCCCAGTCGCGCTGGTCATCGTGCTCGTAATCGCCGAACGCGCTGACCAGGTCCATTGCCAGGTCGTCCTGCGAACGGGCGATAAGGTTCTCCACGTTCGTATCGACCTGCCCGAGGCTCACGCGATGCCCGCTGATCGTCTCGGCGATCTCGTCGTGCCCCTGGCGCTGGGCGGTGAGCCCCTGGCGGGCTGCGGCGAGCTTCTCCTTGAGGCCCTGGCGAGTTTCTTCGAGGTCCACTGCCTCGATGTTAAGTTCCTGCTGGCGCGTGTAAAGCTGGTCGGTTTCTTCGCGTGCGCCCTTCACTGCGTGCTCGGTGTCGGCACGCCTGCTCCGGATCAGGTCGATTTCGTCCTTTCCGCCGGCGAGGTCCTTTTTCATCTGCTCGCACTGTCGATTCAGACCGGAAAGTGACTCTCTCAGGGCGAGCCTCTTCTGCTCGGAGGAGGCAGTGGCTACCCTCAACTCCGTCAGGCGTGAGGCCAGTGCGCCCTGGCGCTGGGAGGCGGCGGCGATTTCGCTTTCGAGCCTGGTCGCTTCCTGCTCCCTGCGGGCGCTGAGTTGTTCGAGTTGCTCGAGTTGGTCGGCTGCCTGCTGATGCTGCTGTTGCGCCGTGGCGATATCCTGTTCGATGCCCTTGATGTCTTCGGCGATCACGGGCTGTTCGCGGCGGGCCTGATCTATATGTTCGTCGATCTGCGCGAGGTTTGCTTCGAGTCGGACGCGGCGTGTATTCGCTTCGTTTATTTCCGCTCGCAGGGCCTGCCTGTGGGCGTCGAGCTGCTGGATTTCGTCGTGGGCGTCGCGGCATTGTGTTTCGAGTTCTGTGATTTGCTCGTCGAGCTGGTGCTGGGAGATTTCGAGTGCGGTCAGTTCGCTCTTTCGGGCGATCACGCCGGCAGAGCGATTTGCGGCGCCCATTCTGATGCGCCCGTCGGCTTCGAGTACCTCACCGTTTAGCGTTACGAATCGCAGATCGCCGGTCCCCATCTCCGCGGCGGCCGTAGCGTCGGCGAGATTGGCGACAACCATGGTCTTGCCCAGTATCGACCAGATCACCGGCGCCAGCGACGGATCGTAGCTGACCCAGTCGATGGCGCGTGCGA
This sequence comes from uncultured Planctomycetaceae bacterium, assembly GCA_964607575.1. Taxonomy (GTDB): domain Bacteria; phylum Planctomycetota; class Phycisphaerae; order SM23-33; family SM23-33; genus BS750m-G57. The sequence goes on from CAZSLS010000087.1 coordinate 17,179, forward strand.
CTATCAGGGAACATCCCCGGGCATCGAAGTCGCTCGCATAGGGCTCGGCGCGGTCGAGCGAAACGATTTCCACCGCTCCGCTTTGTCCGATAATCTCGTTGATCTCGTCGCCGCGAGCCCGCAGTTGGTCGAAATCTTCAGCCACGAGCCACTGGTCCGCCCCCGCCAGCGCCGCTTCGACTACCGGTGCGTGCTCGACATCCGTGCTGATGCAGTCGCCGAGCATTCCGCGTATTACCGGCAGGGCGCCTTCGCCTACGGCCTGGAGTACGAGGCGCACGCCGGCGGAAACGCCTTCGAGGCGCTGCTGCATTTCGGTCAACGCCGTAATGCGTGAGGCCGTGGCGCTTCGCTGTTCTCGCGCGTCGGCGAGTTGGACTCTTAGCGCCTGCTCCTGGTCGCTGAGTTCTCGGCAGTTCTCGTCGGCCCGGTCGAGTCGGTCTTGAGAGGCCTGGACGGAATTGCGTGCGTCGGAGACTTTCGTCTGCAGTCCGGATTGCTCGGATTCGAGATCATCAAGGGTCTCGGCGAGTTCGCGTGCTCGCCGGGCGAGGCGATCTCTCCGCGCGGTGAGGTTCTCGCGGCGTATGGTCGAGGCCTGGATATCGTTGTTGAGTTGGGAAGTTCTGCGCAGCAGGTCAATTACTGCGGCCTTCTCTTCGGCCAGCGCGGTCTGCAGGTTTGCCATCGCCAGTTCTCCGCCGGCGTGTTCCTGGCGAACAGTCTGGTGTTGGGCTTCGAGCCTGGTGATTTCTTCCTCGGTGGACTGAAGATCTTCCGCCCCGTCGGTGATGCCCTTTTCGCAGGATTCTATCTTGGCTTCGAGTTCTTCGTTCCTGGATGAGATAGACACTATCTGCTGCCCGAGTTCGACGACTTTCTGGGCGAGCATTTCGGCGCGTTCCTGGCAGGCGGTGATGCGTGCGTCCATCGAGGCGATCTGCCCCTGGAGTTCGCGTGCGGTCCGCTCGAGTTCAACCGATTCGATTTCGGTGGCGCTTCCGGCGGCCTCCAACTGGTTGATTCGGGTCTGGATGGCCGACAGTTGGTCGCTTCCGGCGTCTATCTGCGCCTGGAGCTGCTTGCGGTTGCTGGAAAGCTCGTGATACTGCGCCAGGAGGTGCAGCGACTTGATTTCTCCGAGTTCCTGGGAGTAGGCCTGGTAGTTTCGGGCCTTTCCGGCCTGGTACTTGATGGATCTCAGGCGCTTCTCCACTTCGTTCAGCACGTCGTTTACTCTCAGCAGATTCTGTTCGGCGCGGTCGAGCTTTCTGAGAGCTTCTTTCTTTCGTGCCTTGTATTTGCTTATTCCGGCGGCCTCATCGAAAATCGCGCGCCGTTCGTCCTGGTTGGCCTGAAGGAACGCCTCGACCTTTCCCTGCTCGATAACGCTGTAGGCGTCCTTACCGATGCCCGTATCCATGAACATCTCGCGGATATCGCGGAGGCGGCAGGGGGCTTTATTGATGAGGTATCCGCTTTGTCCGCTGCGATACAGACGTCGCGTAACGGAAATAACATCGCTGGTCTCTCCGTCGCTGAATGCCGGTTGGAGCAGTCCGTCGGAATTGTCGAAAACGAGCGTGACTTCCGCGGATCCGGCGGGGCGTCTGGCAGAGGAGCCGTTGAATATGACGTCCATCATCTCCGTACCGCGCAGGGATTTTGCCGACTGTTCTCCGAGGACCCACTTCATCGCGTCGACGACGTTGCTCTTTCCGCACCCGTTGGGACCGACGATGCAGCTTATTCCCTCATCGAAATCCATTTCGGTGCGGTCGACAAAGCTCTTGAAGCCGCACATGATCAGCTTTTTCAGTTTCATCGCCAGGTATTCTCCATAAACTCCGGCGTAATTTGGTCTGTACGAAAACCGCAGTGCATCATTTGTTTTTTTCGGCTATTCCAATGTCAATCCATGACACCTGTTAGTCGTTTCAAGGGTCGGTAATGTTAGGCCGGCCCGTATCTGTGGCGCCTCGCAGGAATTCCTGGAGACCCGTGGGCTTCTGCAGGACAAACTTGGACGGTCTGGATGTCTCGCTGGACACCAGCGAACCCTGCTTGCACAAGCGGTGCAGGATCGCCACTACCTGGCCGTACGAAAGTCCCATGCCCTTTATACCAGCCCTTTTATACACGATCTTGCCCGCGTTGTCACGCTTTGGTTTTCCCTGAAAATCAAGATCGGGGACCATTAACACTCCCTGCCCGTCTTGTGCGGGGGAGCCCATTGCCCTGATAAGCGACTTGACTGTCGGTTCGACTTTGAAGGCGGGGCTGATCCTCCCGCTCGTTCCGACCTTCCGGAACACAGTGAGGTACTTGTCATTCTTGGCGGCGTTTACGGTCAGCAGGTCCTGCAGTCCGCTGAAGTAGATCGGTCGCATTACAGCCATATTCCCGCCAAACAGCACGATCCTGGATTTTTCGGACTGGGTCGCATATATCACGTCCTGTCGCTTGGAGTTGACTATGTCCAGGTAAAACTCGCCGACAGGTATCGTCAACACAGCGGTGTTCCGCCCGAGTTTGCGCAGCGATTCGTAGGCGATAACGCGAACCATGTCGTCGGGATCGTCCAGGGTCTTGCGGAGAACGGGCAGTGCCTGGATGTATCGGGGATGTCGCCCGAGTTCCTGGATGGCTTCATTCCGTAGCGGGCTGCCCGGGCTGCCCGCCGCGCGAAGTATGACTTGCGGGGCGGCGACCATGTCGCCGAGCCTCATTCCCGCCCTGGCCGAGTAATACGAGATAAACGGATCGGCGTCGGCGTAGTTTGTACTTATGATGGGTATGGCGCGTCGTCCCATGGCCTCCCAGACCAGCGACAGTTCGTCGTGGTTGGCCTTGGGGAGGGTCATCGCGTGGGCGATCTTGCGGGCGCGTTTTTCCCACTGTCCGCCGGCGGTCTGCAGCGACAAGTGCAGTACCAGGTCGAGGAAGTGTAAATGGTCGCTGCGCCACTCCGGCGGGATAGTTATCGAAACAGCGTCGGAGCCCTTGGCGTTGGCGACTCGAGGCCTGCCCGGTCTCTGGAATCGCTCGTTGATAGTGCGTTGTATCACCGCGGCGCGGCTGAAATCCGGTCTCATCAACTGCAGGCGAACCGGTCGCGAGGCGGTGGTCTTACCGCCTCCAATCACTCGTCCATCGCGCAATTTTACCAGTTCGGTAACTTTGCTGCCGTCGATGAACGGGTTGACGAAGATCGCGCCCGCAGCGGTGGCCAGTATCTTCGACCCGCGGTCCGGGGCGGTGACGTTACCGGTGGCCAGGCGCAGTTCGGCTTCGTACAGCATACCGCCGTCAAGGCTGCGGACCTGCGAGCCGATAGCACGAACCCGCACGTCGAAGACCCTGCCCATCGGTGCGCAGGACGGAATCGAACCGCTGATTTCAACTATTGCGGTATCCATGTCCCGCAATATTCGCTCGGGCGGTACGTCCTCGAGCCCCGCCTTGCGGGAACCTATGTCTCGCCTGCGAAGATACTGAATCAGGTAGTTTCGAAGATGGGAAGGAATCTGGGACGAACCGTCCTTGCCCAGACCGCCAACCACACCGTACCCCCGAACCGGAAGCAGGCGGCTGCCGACAACTCTCGCGTACTGTGACACCGTTCCTGCCTGGTGGGTCGGTACGACGATGGTGGTTTCGCCGACCTTTGGCTTATTGCTCGCGGTGGTACCGTTACCGCAACCGGCCCCCAACAGACAGACCGCGACCACCAGGGGCATAACGAGACTGTTTTTCTCGGGTATGATCCTCATATAGCTGCAGGGCGCTTCCAGTACGGTTCGATCGCTTCTGTCGCCGGTGAGTCAGTTCAACTGAAGTCCGGCTCGCCATCGCCACCGACCGGTGCGGGGGCAGGGACCGGTCTGGGCGTTCGCGTCGGGATCGGTACGGAAGTTCCGCCTGAAGACGTTCCCGTCACATCGCCCGATGTCCCGGGCGCACTGCGGGACGAACCGCCGATGAATGTCTTAGCCTGTTCCAGGGACGGGAGGATGAGTTTCTGTCCGATTCTCAACCGCGACGGATTCACGCCGGGGTTCCTTCCGGCGATGGCGGAGTAGTATTTACCGTCCCCATACTGGCTCTTTGACACACCCCACATTCCATTGTCGCCGTTCTTGACGACGTAGATCTTCTCGCCTGTGGCGGTAACCGGATCGGGCACCGACGATACATCCGAGGTCCCGATATCGCCTCCGGGCGACGTAGCCGTAAGCGGTGGGATGATGAGCTTGTCGCCCGGTTGAAGCGAATTGGAATTCGCGCTCGGATTCGCCGCGGCTATCAGCTTGTAGTGGATACCGTTTCCGTAGACGTCGCTGCGGGCGGCAATCTTCCAGAAACTGTCGTTCTTGGCCACTATGTAGGTCTTCGTACCGTCGGCGGCGAGGGTGACCGTGCCCGTCGGTCCGACAGAGGTCCGACCGGGGGGCGCGTCCTGAACGGGAAGGGGCGGAACCTTGATGGTCTTGCCAACGACCAGCGCAGTGGGACTCAATCCCGGATTTGCCGCCACCAGGTGCTGCCAGTGCTTTCCGTGCCCGTAATATGTCTCAGCCAGCGTCCACAACTTGTCGTTCGATCTGATAACGTGCGTCCTGGTCGTGCCGACAACCGCGGCGCCTGTGCCTCCGATTGTCGTATCGGTCGAACCGGGATAGGGGGCGTCCCTCGGCGTGCCGGGATCAACCGGACCGGCCGATGAATCACCGCCGGCCGGTGGCCAGGAAGTATCTGCTGGACCGGGATCGACCGGGCCCGCCGGAACCATAGTAATCTCCACACTACCGGGTTCCGTATCCGTCACCGCGGTGGTGTCGCCCGTTGTAGTGTCGCCCACCCCGATGACTCCCGTTGTGGTGTCGCCTGTTGTGGTATCGCCCGTTGTGGTATCGCTGCCAGTGGTGTCCGTACCACCGGTAGCATCCGCGGTAGTACCACCGCCGACGCCCGGCGCCCACGGATCAGCGGGTCTCGGTCCAAACAGACTGTCGTCAATGCTCTTTTCGGGGTCGCTCTTACCCTCGCCTCCCGTTTTGGTGTGCAGTCCACCAGCACCCGGCTGTTCGTCCGGCGGTGTAGTTGAACCGGGGCGCAGGACCATGTAAGCGACCACTCCGGTAATGATAACGAGTCCGGCGACAATACCAATTTTCACATCAGTGCGCATGGTGGTAACTCCCTATTGGCTTGTCCGGGGCCCAACCCAGGCAAGCCTGCTATGCTATAATACTTGTCTGCAATATTGTCGCACGCCGCAATCGTATTAGCAAAGAAAACTTTTTCGTCGGCAACGAATATATTTCCGGTACCGGCGAGAATACCGGTCATGTTCCACGCGGGGGAGGCTGACAGCAGAAAACACTACTCGTTATTTACGAATCGGGCGGTTTCCCGGGCAATCATAACTTCTTCGTTTGTGGGTATCACCCAAACGCTCAAGGGCGAATCGGCGGTGGTAATTCGACCCGCCAATCCGCCTGTAACGTCCGCGTTGGCCTGGGGGTCGGCGATAACGCCTAGACGATGGAGCCCGCTACAGATCCGTCCGCGAATTATCGGGGAATTCTCGCCAACCCCACCGGTCATCACCACCGCATCAAGCGGGGGCAGAATTGCGTAGTAAGCGCCTATGTACTTGATAATACGATAGATAAACATGTCAATAGCCAGAGCGGATGCGGTGTCTCCGCCCTCGACCGCCGATAGCAGATCACGCATGTCGTTTCGACCTTGGGAAACGCCAAACAGGCCCGATCGCTTGTTCAACGCCTCGTCGACTTCGTCTACCGTCATACCGTGGGAAATCATATGGAACACTATCGCCGGATCGATGTCGCCACTCCGCGTGCCCATCATCAGACCCTGCAGCGGGGTCATTCCCATCGAATGATCGACGGCCTTTCCGCCGGACACTGCGGTCATCGATACGCCGTTACCCATATGCACCGTAATGAGGTTGATCGTCTCGGGGTCCTTACCGAGCAAATCAGCGGCGCAGAGCGTCACGTATTTGTGGCTCGTACCGTGGAACCCGTACCGCCGCACTCGATGTTCTGTGTACCATTGTTCGGGCACGGCGTATCGATAAGCCTTTTCCGGAAGGGTAGCGAGAAATGCCGTGTCGAATACGCCAACGTGGCGGGCGCGTGGCATGGCCTCTACCGCGGCGCGTATGCCCGCGAGATTCGCGGGGTTGTGCAGCGGCGCCAAGTCCACGTTCCGCCGGAGGATTGCGATAACCGCTTCGTCGATCGGGACCGAACCGGTGGCTTCGGTTCCCCCGTGTACGACGCGGTGTCCGACACCGTCAATCTCGTCAACTGAATCGAGAACACCGCCCGGCGCCGATACCAGGGCGTCGAGGATTATCTTCAGACCGATCGCATGGTCCGGTGCGGCGACTTCAGTGCGGACTACCCCGGCGCCGGTTTCATGTTGCAGCAGGGCATCGTCCGTACCGACCCGCTCGATCTCGCCGCGGGCAATGGGCGTCTCGCCGGGCATATCGAAGAGTTGGTATTTGATGGAACTGCTGCCGCAATTTACCACGAAAATATTCATCCTGACAAGATACCCCCAATGGGAGGCGATAACAACCAGTACTATGCCCACATAAAGCCGCCGCCCGCAACGCACGGGGCGATGCAGGCGGCGGAACTTCACGTTGGAAACTATTGTCCGTCAGGTTACGGCGTCTTGGTTGCGCCTCCCTTAGGCGCCGTGTCCGTACCCACGCCCGTTTTCGGCGCCGGCCCCGTCGTTGGCGGCGGCTGGCGGACTACTTTCACCGGTTCGGGGATCTTTATAGTCGGGAAATTGCCTGCCTTGAGCAGTTCGTTGACTTCCTTGAACACCGCGTCGGTGATGTCGACCCCATCGTCATGGGCCAGTACTACCGCCGATGCCGACAGGACTATATCCAGACCCTTCTCCCTGGCGATACGCTGGGCAAGAGGTTTGATTCTCTTGCGAATCTCAGCGAGTTCGGCGCGAATCGCATTCTGATCGGCCTGACGCCGCTGATTGTACGCCTGGCGAAGCTGGTTACCGGCATTGATGCGCGCACGTTCGAGATTCTGCATCTTGCCTGCCCACTCAGTGATCGCCTTCGTCTCGTCCTCGGTGGGCTCGGCGGGCTTCACCGCTTTCGGCCTGTCGCCGATCTCCTTGGCCAGCGATACCACTTTGGCCTGCACGTTCCGCGATTCAACCTGCACGCGGAGCCGGAGGTTTTGTGTGCGGATCTGGCTGGCCTCTTCGATCTTCGACTTGTAGCCGATATCCTCGAGGATCTTGTTCAGGTCGACAACGGCCACTCGTCCAGCCGACGATTTGCCGCCACCGGTGTCTTCGCCGCAACCGGCGAACATCATCGCTCCGGCTACTATGGCCAATACCAACACTCGTTTAAGCATCACTCACCAAACCTTTCTGTAAGAATATCAAACA
>CAZSLS010000088.1:0-24435 GCA_964607575.1 uncultured Planctomycetaceae bacterium
TGAAGGACAACTGGGGCTACGATGGAACCGGCGGCGGAGCGCCGCTGCAGTTGGGGACGGAGACGCCCGAACCGGCGACGATGAGCGTCTTGGCGATCGGCGGATTGCTGGTTCTGCGGAGGCGACGGAAAGGAAGCTGACCCCGACACCGCGGGCGCCTGTGAACCATTTGTGATCACCGCGGTCGGCGCTCATCTCGGACCGTAGGCTTCGATCTCTATCCATTGCGTGCTGGGGTTGGCGGTGTTCTTGCTGAGGGTGTTGCGGATGTAGCGGGCGTCTACAGGCTTGAATGTGAAGAGTTTTCCGTCCTTCGTTTCGCGGTATGCGGCGGTCTTGGCACTGTCGAAGATGACCGTTTCCTCGCCGGCGAACTTACCGGTGGCTGAAACGGTAAGGCGGTTGTTCAGGTACGATCGCCCGTCGCGGTAGTAATGCCACACCCGAATGTTCCCGAGCTTCCTGATCTCGCCGAGGTCCACTTGCGCCCAGGCGACGCCCTTGGTTCCGTGGCCTAGATGGCGGTCGAGTCTGCCATCGGTCACCATTTCGGGGCGGCCGGCGGTGATTGTTTTTGGGAAACTCGTCGTGACGGATTTTCCGCGTGCCAAGTTGGTCAGTTCGCCCAGCTTTCCCGGCGCCGCGGCGCCTTTGGCGGCGGGCGCGAGTTTGGGTTTGGGCTTGGGGTTAGGGTCCTTTACGGGATTGTCGTAGGTCACCCAGATCGGGGACGACCAGGCCTGGTTACCGTCGGTCTGGACGAGATGGATGTACAGGTAGTGCTTGCCCGTAAAATACTTGTCGGCGCGGTAGGTTGTGTTGATCGACGAGGCGCCCTTCTCCAGCGGAATTCGGCTTACCGGTAGCCCGTTGTCGTAGATCGTCAACTGTTTCAGCGGCGCCGTACCGTTGATCTCGATCTGGAACGTCGGGACGGTCTTGGCGACGAAACGCTCGCCCATCCAGTGGTCTCCGCTGCGGAAGACCAGGCGGATTTTGTCGGTCGCGCCGAATGTGCGCCGCGCCTGCATGGACCGGAAGATCGATTCGAGTTTGGCCTCGGGCGCCCAGACGCACGCGAAACTAGCCGACGTCGAGACGTGATCGCTGCTGGCGATGAATCCGAGGTGATAACCCTTGTCCAGTGCGACGCGGGCCTGCTTTTGACTATCGTAGTCCCGGCAGCCCTGGTAGATCTCGATCAGCGGGCGGAGGGCGTCGTTCTGGGGATGAGCCCACGTTCTGGCGCTGACCGGAGCGTGCGGGACGGTGAAGCTGTCGCGGTCGAGTTCCTTCCAGAAGTCTGTCAGCGGGTAGGTGAAGTCTCGCAGCACGTCGTCCCTCAGCGTGATGACGTTATGGTCCGTCTCGCCCATGGATCGCTCGTAGGTGAACATCGCGAAGAACCTGTTGCCCAGGCGGTGTCGCGTGACTTCCTTCGTGCATCGCCACCAGAGCTGCGATTTGACGTTCCCGTGGTTGATGTCGCGCGTGTGGTCGGTGACGCCCAGAAAGTTCATGCCCGCGATGTCGGCGGCGTAGCGGTAGGCGTCTTCGAGCGACCCGTCGAAGAACGGAAAGCATAGCGACATGTCCGTGTGACGGTGCAGGTCGCCGTAGAACAGCCCGTAAGTCTTACCGCCCACGGTTGCGCGTTTGGGCGCCGGCGGTCTTCGGGCGGGCGTCACCGTCACCGGTGCGATCCGCTCGAGCGCCGGCGATGCGGGCTTGCCTTTCGGATGCGACAGCACGCCCACCGCCACCCCGCGCCGCAGGGGGTCCTTGCGCCGGTCAGTTCGTCCGGTGGTCCAGACGGCGGCTAATCCGTCGGACGTCGGCGTGACGCTCAACCGCTGCATACCGTCGCGCTGAGGGATATCGAAGGCGTATAGCTTTGACCATCGGTCACCATCAATGCATCGGGCGTGCAGGCGCCAACCGCTTTCGACGTGGCTTCGCATGCCTCTGGCGACACTCGCCTGGGGCGTGTAGTAATGGCGGTAAACCACCCACGGGCGACCGCGGGCGTCGACGGTGAGTTCGCCTCGTTCGTAGAACACGCCGATCCTGGTCGTGTTGGGGCGTCTGTTCGTGCGTTTTGCAGCCGCTGCGAAACTGGGCATAGGCAGGGGCTTTGCCAGGCGATGTACCGCACCGCTGCGGTCGATCAATCCCACGTGAAGTTCGCGGAACCGATGCAGCGGTCCGTAGCTGTCGGAGAGTTTGGGATTCTTGTGGGGCATTCCGCGGTGGGGCTTGCCCCACTTGTCGGCGCCTTGCTCCCAGAGTATCCACGTTCGCCCGTCGCGCCCGCCGCTGAGTTGCGGGCGTCCCTGGAACGCCGGACCCGCCGCGACGCTCGTCGTCGAGGCCCACTTTCCGTCAACGCGCCGGCGGATCATCACGTTGTAGCTTTCTCCGTCGTAAGCGTCCCATGCGGCTACCGCGCCGCCCGCTATCGACGGACGCCATTCGCTCCAGGGCGTCGAGGCGATGGTTTCGACGTTCGCGGTCTGCTTACCGCCCATGTGGCGAGCGAGGATGTCGAACTGACCACTGCGATCGGCCTGCCAGATCACCCACAGCCCGCCTTTCGGGTCGGGCGACACGCGATGGTTGATATCGTTGCTCTTGCCCGGCGAGACCTGCAGGCCCTTACCGAACTTACCATCGCCTAGGTGCGGTCTGATGAAAATATCCCACTGCTGATTCTCCTCGTCGAACGCTTCATAGCTGAGGGATAGCTTGCCCGCGGCATCGACGGTAAGCGTCGGTCTGGCGTATCGTCGGAATCCGGGCGAAACGATCTTGTCGCTCATCGGACCTTTTTTGGGTTTCAGCGCGACGTGAATCTCGTCGCCCTTGCCCGGGACGAACTTCAACCACGTCAACCAGAGTCCCTTATCTCCCGCCGCGGCGCCCGGGTCGTAAAGCTCATCGCCGTCGAGCATCGCAGCGTCGATAGTCTGATCGGCCGGATCGTAAACGAAGTACGGCGAGGCCTTCCTCTTTTTCGCTGCGTTTGCCGCGGTCGGGACCATCGCCGCCAGCAACATGAGCGTCACGATATATTTCATAACAGCCTGTCGTATCCTGGGTTACCTGACCAGTTCCTCGAAGGTGAATCCTGGCGGGATTCCCCATACCGGTTTGGTGGGCTGGCCTTTGGCTTGCTTTTCGAGTTCCGTGTCGGCGCCCCAGTAGACGCTGTTTCCGTCAAGCCACAGGGTGATGCGTCGCATCTCTTCGTCCGTGAGCTTGGTGTTCTTCTTGTGTTTGGGGTCCTCGGTCAGGTGCTTGTATAGTTTCGACGCCAGCGCGCCGTTCTTGCCCGGGATCGAGTAGGTGATCTTGTTCTTGCGAATACCGCCGTTTCCGCCGTGTCGCGTCCAAGCGTATTTTCCCAGCGTGCTGTACGACGGCGAATACTTCGCCGCGGTCGTGCCCAGCAGCGAGGGAGCCTTCTTCTCCTTCGTGTGACAGGGTACGCATTTCTTGTCGAGCACCGGTTGGACCAGGCGAATGAACGACAGCGGATACGACCCGGAGACGCCCCGCTTGATCTCCGAGGGCCCGCGCTTCAGTGCGATCGCGGCCCGTGGGCTGCTCGCCTTTGCCGAAATGGTATTCTTCTCCTCGTGGCAACCGATGCAGCTAAGCGTTTCGCCCGGATGGACGTAGGTCGCGCTCCGCATCGTCTGGATGCAGAGCCCGCGCTTGTCGAGGGCCTGCATGTAGAAGGTGATTCCGACGGGAACCTTGAAGTGGGCGCTACCGTCTTTTTCGACCGGAACGGTTCCCAGCACGCCTCGCGCGAAGGACTGTCTTCCGATACCAACTCTCGGTTGGTCGGCGTTCTGGGTCGATTTCGGGAACACGTTGATCAGGCGAAGATCGGTGATTTTGGTCCCCTTGGCGAACGGGAACTCGGCTTCGTAGACGTTGCTTACGGTAACGATGCCCCATTTCGGGTCAGCCGGCGGGCCCAACAGCTTGATGTCTTCGCGGGCCTGTCGCGTTCGCGACGGGATGATCGGCGGACGAGTGCGCTTGACGAGCGGGATTGGGTCGAGGCAGGAAATACCATCGGCCTCATGAAGGAATATCTTGTTCCCGAACGCGTCGAGAAGATAGATCCCGAGCTGCTTGCCGTGCGGTTGGTAAACAGTAATGTAGAAGTTCTCGTCGAGCGGCCAGGGGGTGGCGTACATTTTCCTGCCGCGTTCGGCTTCGGGGAACGGATTCTCGGGCGTGAGGCGTTTGAGCTGCGACATCTTGCGGTCGTCCTTCTTGCGGATGTCGATCAGCACGAGCGAACCGTAGGCGCGATCGTGGTGTCCGGCGGCGACCGAGATGTACTTGTGCGAACCGGGAATGGCGCGGTTCGACATCTCCATCCACGGGCGGTCGTTGCGGCGGAGCGGATAATTCCCGTGGTAGCTTCGCGGGTCGCGCCCGTCGGGATAGGTATGCCAAATGTGATGCGCCACGTTTGTGTCCCGATCGATGTAATCCCAACGCGTGTATATGATCATTCCGTTATTGTCGATACTCGGATGCCATTCGTTGGTCTCGAAGTAACTCAGCGGGATAATGTCTTCGCCGTTGGGCAGCATGGAGTGAAGCGTGTACGTCGGGACGCGGCGTCCATGGCAGCGTCCGAGCCCGCCGATCCGCTCGGAGATAAACAGGACCCGGCCGCTGGGCATGAAGCAGGGGTCGAAATCGTTCCAGTTCCCGGTAGTCAGTTGGACGAGATTCTTAATGCCCACCGACGCGTTGGCCGGATCGATATCGCATTTGAAGATGTGGAACACGCCCTCGGGGCTCCAGCCCTTCCGCCCGCTTTCGGACATCGCAAAGAGCATCTGCTTCGCGTCGTATCCGACGTCGAGTGAAATCATCGATCCGCTCAGCTCCTTACCGTCAAGATGCCCGCCCTTGACCTTCATGCCCTTGAGCAGCGGTACTTCACGCGGCGAATCGGAGAATACGTTTTGGAGGAGAAAAAGTCCTTTCCCTGGCTTGTTCTTGTGTCCGAAATACTGGTCGCACATGTGCCCGTAAGTGGACATGTTCTGCTTGAGAAAAACGATCTTGTCGAAGTTCAGCAGCGGGTTCTGGAACGCGATCTTCCGCCGCAATTTGGCGATTTGCCGGAAATGCTTCTTCGCGTCGTCCTTGAACTTCCCGCTTTTATTGTTGGCCTCGAACACCGCCAGCGCTTTCAGCTCGTCCTGGAGCTTTGGGCCGCCGGGCATCGCCATGAGCGTTTTGGCAAGCGTGCGGGTGCGGCGGAGGATGACGTCGATGGGTGTCTTGTCTCCCTGCTGAATCAACGCTGCGGGGTTGTAGACTTCCGCGGCGACCCTTCCGCCGAAGCGGCGGAGATTCTTGATGTCGTTCTGGAGTACATCAAAATTCTTCTCGGCGTACTCATCGGCAGTCATTCCCGCCGCCGCGGGCGAAACGAGTACCGAAAGGACCAAAGCGACTAACACGATGGAAAAATACGATCGCATATTCCTGCTCCTTATAAGGCAATGGGTTTATCCGACATTCGATAATTGTATCCGATGCGGCGCGCCGGGCAAAGCGAATATGGGATTTGGCGGGGAACCTGCGGGCTCAGATTGCGCCCGAGGAACGGAGATGTAGCAGCTTGAGTTAACGGTATTCCGGCCTGGCGCCCTTTTGGGCACTAGTCATCCCACGAAATTACATCAACGCTGGGAATGCTGGCGTCGTAAAGCTCCTTTACCTCCTCGGGAGTCAGGGCCTTGCCTTTCAGGATGAATACTTCATCGATAGGCCCCTCCCACGGGCGCTGGCCGGGCACGGTCGGGCAGTCACCGATCCACGCCTCCCAGACATCGCTGTCCTTGAGTACGTCGTTCGGCGTGTTGTTCATCGTTCCGTCCGGCTCGCCATTGAGGTAAACTTGCATGCGTCGATTGCCTCTATTGTACACGGCTACCACGAAGTACCATTGCCCCAGTTGGAGTGGCGTGTTGCCGATGAGTTCGATCCGATCATTCCACAGAGACAAAGTGAACCGCAGCTTGCGAGAGTTCGTCAGGGCCAGGTCCCAAAACCTGTCCCTTAGATCTATGCCTTTTGACCGTGACATGAGCGTGGGGTTTGAACTCGCCCAGGCGTCGGCCCGTGCCCAGCAGCCAAAGGTAAGATGACCATCGTTCAGCTCGTTCATTTCGCCGAGATTGACGTAGTCATTGCTTCCGTTGAACTCAGCGGCTGTGTCGGCGCTACCGTACATCGCCCCATCGCCGCCGCGGGTGACACCATTGACGTAGGTTCCATCATTAAGCCCCGCCTCGTCCACCGCCGTCAGTCCCGAATCCCCAAGGCGCCACCAGTATTTCGGGGCGAGATCGGTCATCTTCTCGGTGTATTCGCTGGTGAGCCTGACGGTCATCGAAATGGTCTGAGAAGTACTCCCCTCCGAACCCGTGGCGACAATCCGATAATCGCCGGGAACGGACGTCGCGGTGATGTAGAACACGTATCCCCCGTCGCCGGCTATGGTGTGGTACGGACCGTTGGGCGCCGCTGCGGAGCCGAACGGTACTGCACGGGTCTGGAGAGCGTATAGCCCGTGCTGCAGACCCGATTCGGCGAGATATCTCGCCTGCGCAGCGAACATGAGGTTGTTCGTGCTGGCGGTCTTGACCTGCGATCCGTAGAGGTAGCTGACCCCCACCACCGCGGCGGTGGTAATCAGCATCAGCACCATAAGCAGCGCAAATCCGCCGGATCTGCGCCTGGTCCCCATCAACCTGTCAGACATCATCGGACTCATTCTCTACTCCGGCGGGGTCGTATAGTGCGACCTTGTCGCCCATGCAGCCCAAAAAAGCCAGGATGATTACTACGGTAAGAATCTCAATGAACGCAGAAGCTGTCTTGCTGCCACTCTTCGGTGATTCTGCTTTACCGGATTTCGTGCGGAAGCCGTTGCGATCGTCTTCCCTTGCTTCCACACTTTCCGACAACCCCAATTACTTTCCGACAACCCCAGTTATATGTATCGGAAGAAATCTGATTCAAAAGAAGCATATATGCAAGTTTTTATTTGTGATTATAGTTCACCAAAGCCAGCCAAAGACTCAGTGACGAATGGGCGCCGATTGGATACAATAACCGCTGAGGCGCCGCGCTGATCGAGCGGGCGCATGGGCAAGGATACTTAATCTAAGGAGATTCAAGATGCTTCGAAATGTAATGATCGTGTCGTTGGTCGCCGCGGGCCTGCTGACCGCAGGCGGATTTGCTGATCTCACCGCCGCCGAGAAAGATGACTCTCTCAAGGTCGCCTCGGCTAAACTGCAGAAGGATCTCGACGAGGCGTCTGCAAAGGTCCGAAATCTTGAAGCGGCGGCGAAACAACAAGCTCGCCTTATAGACGACCTTCGCAAGAAGAATCAGGAATTGCGAGACAAACTCGCCAAGGCCGAAAAGGCTCGCAGGCGCAGTCGCGGCCGGATGGGCTTCAATTTTGGCGTCAAGCCGAAAGTCGACTCTCCTCCGGTGGCTAGAGGCGACAAGGAAAAACAGGCCCTGGCGGCGCTGACAGAGATGACCAAAGGCAAATGGTATCTCAACATTACCACCCGGGAAGGGCGCGTGTTGCGCCAACTGGTCGAATCCACGGGGGCAAAGCGCATCGTCGAAATCGGTACGTCCAGCGGGTATTCGACGATCTGGCTTGCAATGGGGGCCCGGGCCACCGGCGGGAGGGTCTACACACACGAGATCAATCCCAAAATGATCGAGATGGCACGCGCTAATTTCAAGAAGGCCGGCGTCGACGACATAATCACAATCATCAAGGGCGACGCCCACGATACGATCAAACAGCACAAAGACACGATCGACGTGGTGTTTCTCGACGCCGAAAAGAAAGGCTATCTCGACTACCTCACCAAACTCCTGCCGCTTGTCCGCCCCGGCGGACTCATCCTCGGTCACGACATGCACCCTCCGATGCCCGACCCCCGCTACATCAAAGCCATAACAACCAACCCGGACCTGGACACGTCGTTCATGATGATGGAGAGTTTCGGGTTTAGCATGACGGTCAAGAAGCGGTAGTGGGCTTTTCTTCACCGCTGTAATCCGCCCCGACCGCCGCGCGCCGCCGCGGCGAATCCGACGAAAGGATTGACTGTTGTGCGGATCTCGTCTCAAATATCGATATATCACATCCAGCAGACAACAAGAAAGGTGGTTAAACATGGATCAGCAGATCAGCATCATGCCCTGCATGGACATGCAGGACGGTCGAGTGGTCAAGGGCGTACACTTCGTGGATATCAAGGATGCCGGCGACCCGGTCCAGTGTGCCCAGGCCTACTGCCAGGCCGGGGCCGACGAACTGGCGCTGCTCGACATCGTCGCGACGGTTGAAGGGCGGGGAACGATGCTCGACGTGGTCAGCCGCGTCGCGGAGGTCGCGACCGTCCCGTTTACCGTCGGCGGGGGGATATCAGACGTGGTTTCCGCGGCGGCTGTGCTCTCAGCGGGCGCCGACAAGGTCTCGACCAGCAGCGCCGCATTCCGCAGGCCTGAAGTGATCGGCGAGATGATCGAAGAGTTCGGGCCCGACAAGGTCACAGTCGCCATCGACGTCGACCAGAACGGCGCCATGCCCTCCGGTTACGAGGTCTATATCGACGGTGGCAGGACCGCGACCGGCGCCGACGCCCTCGAATGGGCCAAAAAGGTCGACGATTTCGGCGTGCAGGTAATCCTGCCGACCAGCAAGGCCGGCGACGGCGCCAAAACCGGCTTTGACCTTCCGGTAATCCGCGCGATGAAGGATGCGACGTCGGCTGTGATCGTCGCTTCCGGCGGCGCCGGCGAACTGGAGCACTTTTACGACGCCGTCGAAGCGGGCGCAACGGTCCTCCTGGCCGCTTCGGTGTTCCACTTCAACATGCTCCAGATATCAGAGGTCAAGGACTACCTTCGCAGCCGGGGCGTTTCCGTACGGTGAACGTTCTTCGGCCCCGCGTCAAAGCGACTCATATCAGGAGATAAACCATGGGTGTCCAGGAAATCAAACTTCAGGATCTGAACACAGAGGCATTCATCGACGACCAGGTCAAGGCGATTGGCGAGGCGGTCGGGGACTCGCTGGCCGTCAACGCGCTGTCCGGCGGCGTCGATTCGTCCGTCGTAACGCTGCTGGGGCATCGCGCGCTGGGAGATCGCCTCAAGACCTACTTCATCGAAAACGGGCTGATGCGGGCCGGCGAACCGCAGCGCGTCGCCGAGATATTTCAGGCACTCGGCGTCCACGTTGAAATCGTCGACGCCAAGGACAAGTTCTTCGCTGCGCTGGACGGCGTGACGGATCCCGAAGAGAAACGTGACAAGGGCATAACGGAAGTATTCTACAAGGATGTCTTCTCCGGGCTCGTCAGGGACTGCGGCGCCAAGACGCTGCTCCAGGGAACGATTTACACCGACGTTGAGGAGACGATCGCCGGAATAAAGCGACAGCACAACATCCTCGCCCAGTTGGGCATCGACACCGAGCAGGCCTACGGGTATAAGGTCCTCGAACCGGTCATCCAGCTTCGCAAGCCTGCCGTGCGCGCCGTCGGAAAGGCCCTCGGCCTGCCCGCCGAACTCTTCACCCGCCCGCCGTTCCCCGGTCCGGCGCTGGCGACGCGAGTGATCGGCGCGGTCACGCCAGAGCGGATTGCACTGGTGCGATCGGCCACCACGATCGTAGAGGACGAACTTTGCGACTCCGGGGCGTTCCAGTACATGGCCATTCTCCACGAGGACCGGGTAACGGGCATACGCGATGGTAAACGGGACTTCGGTTTGCAGATCGAGGTTCGCTGCTGGGAAAGCACTGATGCGGTGACAGCGACGCCCACCGACCTTCCGTTCGACCAGCTTCGCCGGATTGCCGACCGGATTATCGCCGACGTGCCCGGCGTGGTGAGCGTTACTTACAACATCGCGCCCAAACCGCCTTCGTGCATCGAGGTGGTCTAGCACGAAACTATGGGGAACAATCTGAGGCGAGTTGCGATGAAACCAGGAGATCTATGGATATACCTGTCCGTTACGCTTGTTCTCGGAGTAAACGGTGTTGTTGCTGAGGATGTGAAAACTCACACCGCTGACGTCTGCGTTTACGGCGGGACCCCCAGCGGTATCGCCGCGTCCCTGGCGGCGGTGAAGCGCGGGCGGAGCGTGATTATGATCGAACCGTTCGGTCACCTGGGCGGTATCGCCGGCGGCGGGATTCGTATCAAGCAGGACTGCATGTATTACGCCGACATCGGCGGTATCGCCAGGGAACTCCACGATGCGGACATGGCCCTTGGCGGATCGAGCCATATGAACCAGTGGAAGATCCGCCTGATGCTCAAGAAGAAGTGCGAAGATGCGGGCATCAAGTATTTTACCGAGCACCGTCTCAGCAGCGTTGTCAAGAAAGGCGCGACAATCGAGAGGATCTACATCGACTACGCTCCGGTGATGGACGAGGGCGTGCCCGCTCCAAAGGCCAAAAAAACCAAGGTTTTCGCGGTGAAGGCAAAGGTTTACATCGACGCCGGCTACGAAGGCGACCTGATGGCCGGCGCCAAATCCGACTACACCACGGGCAGAGAAGCCAGGTCCAAATACAACGAATCGCTTGGCGGTCAGCGGGGCCTGAAGTATTTCGACGTCGACCCGTACGTCGTCCCCGGCGACCCGAAAAGCGGTGTCCTGCCGATGATTACGACCGAGCCTTACGATCCGGGTGCGGCGTCGAAGTATATGATTGCATACAACTTCCGCCTGCAATGGGTCCCCAAGGGCGGCACGCGAATCAAGCCTTTGGGCAGAGAGGTTGACAAGAAGAAATATGCCCTTGCTATCCGTGCATTGGCCAGGCACGGTAAGAACAGGCGTTACGTTCATTGGCCTCACGGGAACTATGCTCGCTCATCCATGATTTCATCCGGCCCGCCATCGCGACAGTTGGAGTATCCCGACGGCGATTGGGCGACGCGAAGCAGGATCTGGCGCGAGTGGATCGACCACGTAAAGATCATGAGCATCCTAGTCGGACTGAAAGACCCGCAACTCCGCTCGGGCGAGTATCCCGACAATAACGATTTTCCCGACCAGCTTTACACCCGCATGGGCAGGCGAATGGTGGGGCGGTACGTCATGACCCAGCAGGACCTCATGCACCAGACGGTCATCAAAGATTCGGTCGGCCTGGCGTATTATGCTGTCGATATTTACCCGCCCAGACTCATCGCCCACGACGGTAAGGTCGCATCGGAAGGCGAGGTTTTCATGCGGGTAAGCCCCGGTCCATACCAGATTCCATACCGGGCGCTGACGCCCAAAAAGGACAAGTGCGACAACCTGCTGGTCTCGGTGTGCATGTCGGCGTCGCACGTGGCGATGGCTTCAATTCGCATGGAGTCTTCTTACATGGTCATGGGCGAGGCGGCGGGGATTGCAGCCGCACATGCTGTCAAGTCCGCCAGGAACGTTCACGATGTTGACGTTGCAGCGATCCAGGCCGACATGATCAAGGCGGGCGTTATCATCGAATGGAACGGGAAGGGTTATGGTCCGCGCAGCAAGAGACACTGGAGCGCAAAGGCGATATGGTGGCAGTTGCATCCCGAGGAATACAAGAAGATCCCCATCCGCCTGGACGAAAGCTGGACAAAAACACCCGCAGACGGGTCCAAAAGACAATGGGCCTCTCGGGAAGAATGGAACAAAGACAAGGGTGGATGGGAGTGGTTATTCCCGCACATTGACACCAGCAAGGACGGAAAGATCTCGCCCGCCGAATACCAGGCGTTTCAGGAATACAAGAAGAAGAATCCCAAGTGGCGAGACACGCTGCGAGCCCGCGGATAGCTATCTGCGGGCTTTGGGAACTTGCAGATCCGCGTCGAGGCGGTAGGTCTTGTTGGGCTCGGTCTTGAGATCGACGGTTTTCCCGGCGCAGCGGATCGTGCAGGGGCGTCCGAGAGTTGACCGGACGACCGCCGCGGTGAGCTTGCCCGCCGACCAGGTGATGTCCACTTCGAATCCGCCGCGGGCGCGGAGGCCCGTGACACGCCCGGCTGGCCAGACCTTCGGTAGGGCCGGTAGGAGATGGATCTCGACTACTTCGCCGCCTCGGGCGGGTAGAAGGCGACTTTGGAGGAGCATCTCGGCGATCCCGGCGGTGACGCCGAAGTTCGCGTCGATCTGGAACAACCGCCCCCCGTTGAAACCGTTGGGCAGCACGCTGCGGGTGATGTAGTGCTTCAGCACGCCGTGGGCGGACTGCCCGTCGCCGAGGCGGGCCAGCAGGTTTATCCGCCACGCGCCGGGCCACCCGCCGGAATTGATCCCGCGCTGTCTCAGCGTGGTCCTTGCGGCCGCCTGGAGTTTGGGCGTATCGCGCGTGATCTGCCGGCTGGGATACAGGGCGTAGAGGTGCGAGACGTGCCCGTGTTTGTCCCTGGGATTGTCGAGGTCTTCGAGCCATTCCTGGAGTTGCCCGTGCTTACCGATCTTCAGCGGCGCCAACCGTTTGCGGGCCGCGGCAAGCTTGGCGCCGAACGGCTTGTCGACGCCGAGGATCTTCGAACTCCGGATGCACGCGTCGAACAGGTCGCGGAGGATGGACATATCCATAGACGGTCCGGCGCAGATGCTGGTCCGCCCGCTGGGGCCATGCTCCGGCGACATCGACGGGCACGTTACGAGGTACTTTCCGGCGGGCTCTTCTACCAGCGTGTCGAGGAAGAACTCGGCTGCGGACTTCAGCACCGGGTAGGCGCGCTTGTTCAGAAACGTCTTGTCACCGGTGAACAGATAATGTTCCCACATGTGCAGGCTCAACCACGCCCCGCCAGTCGGCCACATGCCGTAGAACGGAAGATCCACCGGCGCCGTCCCGAGCCAGATGTCCGCGTTGTGGTGGCAGACCCACCCGTGTGCGCCGTAGTGTGTCTTGGCGGTCCTCCGCCCGGATTCCGCCAGGTTAGTTACCAGGTCGAATAGCGGTTTGTGGCACTCCGCCAGGCCGCAGACCTCCGCCGGCCAGTAGTTCATCTGCGTGTTGATGTTGATCGTCCACTTGCTGGACCACGGGGGCCAGAGCTTGTCGTTCCAGATGCCCTGGAGGTTCGCCGGTAGTCCGCCGGGGCGGCTCGAGGCGATCAGCAGGTATCGCCCGTACTGGAACAGCAGCGCCGCCAATTGCTCGTCGGCGCCGGAAGCGAAGGCCTTGATGCGATGGTCGGTGGGTCGTCTGGACGCGGGCCCGGACGGCAGGTCCAGCTTCACCCGCCCGAAAAGCCCGCCGTGGTCCGCCACGTGCGCCGCCAGCAGCTTTCGGTACGGCTTGGCGGTCGCGGCGGACAGAGTTTTCGCCACTATCGCCGACGGGTCGCCCGTGATGTCCCGGTACGTCTTGAAACTTGTCGCTGCGGCAAGGAGAATCGTCGCGCTGTTGGCGCCGCGGATCTTCAGCCCGCCGCCCCCAGCCGCGACGCTCCCGCCGTCGGCTTCGACTATCGCGCGGGCCTCGAATGCCAGCCCCTTCCCGCCCCAGTTAGCCGTCCATTGTCCGGCCCCGAGCCTGGGCGGTCGGGTACGCTTGCCCAGCCTCCCGGTCAGCACGAGCGCCTTATCCCCGTCGGCCCGGATTGCCGCGCCGGGCTGCTTGCTGGTCAGGGACAGGTCGAACGATATCCGCCCCGGTTTGTCTGCCGTCAGGCGGATAGCGATAACCTGGGACGGATACGATGCGAAGACCTCACGCTTGAACCGGACGCCGTCAAGCTCGTACGACACGCTTGCGACCGCGCGCCCCAGGTCGAGGCTCCGCCGGTATCCGACGGGTTTACCGTGCCCGGGAAAGTGCAGCTTCAGATCGCCCAGCGGTTGATACGCCTGCTGTCTGGCGGGCGTTCCCATCATTCTCTTGAGCAGGTTATCGGCCTGTTTGTTCTGCCCTGCGAAGATCAACCGGCGCACCTCGCCGAGGCTCTTGACCGCCTCGGGGTTGTTGTAGTCGTGCGGACCGCCGGACCAGAGGGTCTGCTCGTTGAATTGGATGCGCTCGTTCTCGGTCCCGCCGAACACCATCGCACCGAGTCGCCCCGAGCCTACCGGAAGCGCCGCAAACCAGTTCGCCGCCGGCGCGTCGTACCACATCACCGTCCCAGCCGGACCGGCGGCGCCTGCCGCACGGGCCTGCAAAACCCATAAGACCACGCCCAGGCACAGAACACCCGCCGTCCAGCGGTGCTTCGGCCGGGGCGCGGTTGAAGATTCATGGCGGAGCAGGGCGAAGCTCACTTTTCGATGGCCTTCAGCGAGGCCGTCGAAACGTGCGCCTGTACGCCGCCTTCGGAACGAACCACCGAATAGCTTCCTGCCTTCTGGAGCAGAGTCACCTTCGTGCCCGCCTTGAACTTCCCTTCCGGCGGACGGGCCTGCTGTGGTCCGCTCATGTAGTAAACGGTGTCAGCGGTTACTACATGGGTCAGAGCGGCTTTCGACGCTACCGGCTGGCCATTGGCTTGTATCTTTGGTTGTGCCTTTTCGGCGCATCCGGCGACCAGGACAAATCCACACACAAGAAGCATAAGTAAGAACTGTTTCATTTTGGACCTCGATTCTCAAAGCCATTGGTTCAGGTTAACTATCGTAATTCTACTTCAGCGATGGGACCGCATCAACAATGACAGGGCGCAGGAAAACTTTTGCGCTTCCGGGGATTCCCAGGCGTTTGAGGTAACCGGGGTCTATCCATTGCTTCACGGTCACCTTCCGGCTCTTGGCGCCGGGCCGGATCACCACATTGACCACTCGCGAATCAGAGATGCTGATGCGAGTCTTGGGATGACGGATCGGGTTTTTCTTCTCGTCGACATAGGTCATAAGCACCGTCGGATTGCGGATTGTAAACGACGAACGATTGGCGATTGTGAAGTGATATCCCTGCTTATCCTGGCGGATGTCTTCCATTTTCAATTTCCAGAGGAACGTTGCGTTACGCGCGGAGACCACAGCCAGGGAGGTTTTCTTGACGTTTTTTTCGGCGATGCCGGCCTTTTTCAGAGCGGCCCAGGTGTCGTACCAGATATGCAGCGGTTTCGGCCGGCGGGACGTGAAGACCGGATCCCGCGCGCGAAGATTACCCTCGGACGACCAGAGTACGCGATTGTCCTTGTCCAGGTACATCTTCCTGACCTTAACCGACATCAGTGGTATCTCACCCGTGTTTTCAAATGAATAGGCGCCGTGCATGCCATGGGTGTCCTCCTGGAGCTTGGTGGGAGGAGTGATCTTGACCAGGCTTCCGAGACTTTCCCCGCCGGTCAACTGATCCCGCAGCATCCGTACAGACAGGAAGTACGTCACCCAGGGCGGAAACCGCATCTTCTTGAAGAGATCGATGCGCTGCTGTGAAAGGCGAAACGCCAGGTTGGAATGGTCGAGCGTCTCGGAAAACAGGGCGGGACCATAGTTCGACCGGACAAGATCGAGTACATCCAGCGCCGACATCGCCTGGCGCGGTGATTTCTCGGCCAGATTCTGCTTCTTTCCATGGTTGAGTTCGTAGAGACGGTCGCTGGCGAGGAAGTGCGCCGTCGCCAGGGAGGTAATCGACCTGGTGTCCGCCTTCGAGACCCATCCCGATGTCACAACCCCTCGCCTGGCGAACCTGATCCTGATCCATCCGGTTTTGTCTTCGAGTTTCTCGAACCTCTCGGATCTCCTGACCCGTCCGACTACCTTCTTCCCGTTCAGCACGTTGGAATCCCGGATCATAATAGCGTGTATGTCCCAGTACTTGCCCAGGTAGTAGTGTGCCCAGTGTCTGGACTTGGGCCAGTGCTGATGGATCAGTTTTCCTCCCGCCAGTAGGGTCGGCGCCTCGCCCGGCTGGGAGTGCGCCAGGGCGCATATAGTCTTCAGGAGATCGATCGAAGGAGTACCTCCGCGATTCAGGGTAACGATCGCCGCATTCGACAGATGCTCGAGTGCCTGGCGAGGTTTTCCCTTCTGCCGGCTCAGGAACCGCCCGTAAGACTCGAGCACCCTCGGTTCTTCCCGATGGTCCTGGAGGCACCTGGCGTATTCCAGAATCGCAGCGCTGATATTCTTCTTCCGAACGTAGCAGTCGGCGATCGAGAGTCGGGCCTCGAAATCGGCGGGCTCCACCTTCAGGGCATTCTTGAAGGATCCAAGCGCCTTGTCCAGGTCACCCCTGTCGAGATGGACCAGACCCTGCAGACGATAGAGCACAGGATCGAAACTCCCCCCTCGCTTGATGGCTTCGTCGATATCGGCGAGCGCATCTTTCTTCCGTCCCGCCGCGCGATAGATCGACGCCCGGTGATAGCGGGGCCACCAGAAATCCGGTTCCTTCTTGACCAGCTTGTCGATGGCGGCGATAGCATCTCCGGGTCTCTTTGCGCTGGAGTGGCGGTTGGCGATGTCGATAAGGGCATCGGCGTAGAACTCGTCGATATCCAGGCATCGCTTGACCATCTTGGCGCTCGTGTCGCGGTTGCCCCGTTTCGAGTAGTATCTCGCAAGCTGATAATACAACCGCGCCCGCTGGGCGGGCAGGAGATCCCGCTCGGATTTCAACGCCCGCGACAACTCGATCCCCGCCGAGCGGAGATTCCCCCCTGCCAGCAGCATCGCCGCCAGTTCCAGATGTCCCTCGCCGGGCATCCGCCCCTTCCGCGGATACCACCTGATCTGGGGGAAGTAATAGAGTGCATGATCGATCGGACAGACACCGAAATAGTCCAGCTCTTTCCCGGCAAGGCTCGTGGTAATGTAGGTGTTCAGACCGATGACCCCGCCGGTAGCGCAGCTTACGGCGGGACCTCCACTGTTCCCGGGCTGGATCTCGGAGGTCGTGTAGAGGTCGTTGAGCTTCCTTGCCGACCCGGTCGTCCCGAAGCGCTGCTCGATGTAGTTAAAACGGGAGATGATCCCCTGGGTGGTAAACAGGTTTCCGATCTTGAAACGGTTCGGCCTCGGGAATCCGATTGCCGCAATCGCGTCGCCTTCCCGCACGAGTCCCTGCCCGACCGGGCTGATAGGAATCGCCCGGTAGGGTTTCGTGGCCCGCGGAATGCGAAGGAGCGCCAAATCCACCGTCGGGTTCCTCGAGTAGACCGTATCTTCGAGGAAAGCCTCCGACCTGCGGTTCTTTTCGCCCTTGCGCTTCGGACCGACCTTGCCGTCCCACATGATCGACAGCTTCTTCGCCAGCTTCATGCGTGAGGGGGACGTGCAGCCGCTATGATCTTCCTGTCCGCAAATGACATGATGATTGGTCAGCACAAACCCATCTTCCCGCACGAAGAATCCACTGCCGAAACCGGAAGGTCCGTCGCTAAACTCCGCCAGGATCATGACCGTGGCTTCTCGATAGAGTTCCAATAGTTCCGAAGGGGCCATCGGACGGTTCTTTCGTTCCGCCGGCGCCCGGTCGGGGAAGGGGCGAAACGTCTTGACCATCTTGTCGTAGAGGGGTTCATATTGGCTGGATTTGTCCTTCGGTGCGACAAACTCCATAAAGAAGTCCATATCATCGGCCACCACGCGGTACATGAAGTCGAGGCATGGTTTGCCCATCGTCGTCAGGCTGAGCTTCTGTCGCACCGCCGGTAGGTTGGCAAGCCGCATCCGCGTGGCGATACCCTCCCTGCCGGAAACCCGTGCGAGCTTGAACTTGCGATTACCGCGTATGAGTGCGGGCAGCGTGCGGGTATGCATGTCGAATATGTCGCGTTTTCGCCAGGCGGAATGCTCGTCGACGAACGAGAGCTGTATCTGCAGACCGGTCGTGAATTCGTTTTCCCGGGCGACTCCCTTTTCGGGCGAGAGAAGGATCTTGAACCCGCTTCCGGTATACCACTGGTAGCTGTTCCAGTCGGCGGGGTGCTGGATCGACAGGAGCCCGAGGGGATCCTTGTAGAGTTTGAATCCCTTGTAAACGTGCTTGCCCTCGATAGCCTTGATGACGGGGACGCTCACCTTGGCCCGGAGCAGCTTGAGTCGATCCTGGGCGGTCAGTGTTATGCGCATCCCATGGGACTGGATCTGCTCGATGATCTCCTCGTCGCCCTTGCCCTTCGTGACCTGTTCGATGATCGTGTCGATGGAGAAGGCGGATTTCTTGATCTTGCCGGCGATGACCGCCAGAAGTTCCTTCCCAGCACCCAAAGCTTTGAGTTTTGGCAGGTCCTTCGGCGTGACCTTAACCACGTCGGCATTCTTCACGAGGGCGATGATCTCGACCTGATCGGTGCGAAGTTCCAGCAGCCCTTCGAGGTCCTTGAGGCTGACCGTCCCGGCGGCTTGGGAGGTTTGGGCGGTGAGTGCGGCGCCGATGACGGTAAGGGCCAATGCGAGCAGTCTGATTCGTGCATTCATTACGGGTGCCTTTCCCGGATTCCCGGTTCGGCGGGCTCTTTCCGCCGGCTTCGCATTTTTCCCATTATTATTCTCGGAATATCGTCCAGCATGCTTGCGAAGAAAGACCAAAAAACTCGTCGTCCCTGCCATACCGGTGGATCATTGTGCTGAGATGAATCGAGATGAAGCCAACTGCCCGGACCGGAGTCCTCACTCAACGCGTCGCCAGTCGTACTTGGTCTTACCGTCGGCGTCGAGCAGCAGCAGCCGCTTTTCGGTCAGTTCGAGAATTGGCTCGTCGACGCGATCGCCCATCGTCGTCAGGATCAGGCGGACCCTTCCCGCGGGTTTGCCGCCGACGGTCCGTTTCTTCAATCGCCCCTCTTTGATGGACCACACCATGTCGAACCGCAGTTTGGAGGCGAACATTATCGCCGTAAGACCATCGAGTTCAACGATCATGGTGGCCGTCCCGTCCGGGCGAATCGTCATCGTCCGCTTGCCCTTGTACTCGTCGGCCCAGACGCCAAGGACCAGCTTGCGAAAGCGAGCGTCGTTATTCGCTACCGGGTTCGTCGCCGGTTGTGAGGCCGGTTTTGACGCTGGTATAACGCGCGGCGATGTCTCGGTCGAATTGCATCTCAAGCAGGACATCGCCGCCGTGGCTCCGATGATCGCCATCAGCAGGGCGGTATGTTTTCGCCGCGGGCGGTGGACTGTCGTCGGACGAGTCGATTTGTTGTTGGGTTCTGATGTCATAGCGGCGAATATCTCCGGAAGCGAGAATCGCAGACTATAATTCTACCTCGACCGTCCGACGGCTGCAATCGATATTGACTCACGGGATATCTGACTCCGCGCAAGCAGGCGACTCAGGGTTTTCCCCGATTGATCAGCAAATACGACGACAGTCTCTCGCCGGGGACCCGGAGTGTTACGACGCCGGCGCTTTGCCTGTAATCCTTGAACGGCGCCAGTGCCCGCCCCAGCGCGGCGCTGTGAGCGCTATTTACCTTGCCGAACTCCGCGGTGGATACCGTGACCGTTGCTTGTTTGGCGCCGCGGGGATTCCAGATGTTGACAACCGCCCCGCGAGACGACTTGTCGTCGCGGACGAAGAGCTTTGCCTGCACGCTTTTGTCGCTGACGGTCAACCCCACGGTGTCGCGGAACCTGGCGCGGTACTGCCATCCCTTCACCGCCCGCCTCAGCGCGACGCCCGCCTTGTCGTACGCCCCTCGACTGATCAGGTCGAAACGGTGCCCGCGAATGAAAATCTTGTCGAACACCACCGAGCCCTTCTCGTTGGCACGCCCGTTGTTGTAACCGTCGAAGATGATGAACTCCGGAAAAGTATACGAGAAGATCTCCGGATAGATCGTCGGGTCCTTCATTACGGCGGACTTGGAGATCACGTGAATGTTGGCGAATTGTCCCAGGCAGTCGGCGGAGCCCTCGATGGCCATAACGAAATCGGGATTGATCTTGCGGGCCTTCGTGACGATCTCTTCAACCATTCCGGCCGAACCGAACGCCCAGACCCCCGGATGGACGTGCCCGTGCGAAGGGTCGTAGCAGCTCTTGATTCCGGCGGCGGCCGTCTGATCGAAATAGATCACGTCGGCCTTGTACTCCTTGACGTATTTCTCGACGATCCAGTACGTCAGCCAATCACGCCACTGGCGGGAAGCCGGGCACATGATGTAGTCGTAGCACGGGATTCCGTTGGGCGTCATCACGGTCCACTTTTCCCGCGGACCTTTGGGGTATTGTCCCGCGTATCCGCCGTCGGGCGTGCGCACCGTTGCCTTGCCCAGTTCGGACCAGGGGGGAATCTTCAGACCGGCGGGAAGTTCGGGGTACATCTTGCGCAGTCCCTTGGTGGCTTGGTCAACCCGAAAGCACTGCCCGTTGAAGTAGTGGCTGATGCGCCGGCCCGAAGCATGCTCCTTGGCGATCTTCTTGGTGAATTCCTTTTCGTTGCCCGGATAGCGGAACCGCAGGCCGTACTTTCGCTCGGCGTGCCAGCGGGCGAAACCCTTGCCGATATCCCTGCCGAAATCGTCCCACCCGTCGCACATCTTCAACCACCGCGGCGGTTTGGGCATCTTCATCCAGGAGTGGGCCCACGCGCTGTAGATGTCCGCCCCGCGATGCCAGTCTCCTTCGTGAACGGCCACCACGAATGGATCGGATACCCACCGCGTTCCGGGCGCTACGCCGACGTATTTGACGAACGTCATCAACGCCCCGTGCTTTCCATCGCCGATGGAGCACGGGCGGCAGCCGATCAACTGTTTGTCGTGGGCGCCCATGTATATCCCGCACTTTCCGCCTTTGGCGGGGTCCTCGTAGATGTCCATCCACTGCATATTCCCGTGGCCGATGTATTGAGCCAGGTGCCTCGCTTTCGCCGGATCGGCAAAGCGGTAACCGCCCCTCATCCCGGCCGGCATCACCACGAAGTCATCGGCCGATTTCCCTCCGATGCGAATCCCGGCGATGCTGGGGAAGTGCATCTCGCATACTTTCAGTTTGGAGCGGTTGTCGATGGAGATCGTCCAGGTCGTTGCATCCGAGTCGTCCGGCAAGCGCACTTTCACGAGTACGGTTATCTTATGCTTCGTGTACGTGTAGGTCAGATCGAGCTGCTGGGCGCCTTTTGCGCGGGCGAGTTTGTGGGCGAACTGAAGGCCCTCGGTTTCTGCGCCAAGCGCCTCTCGCCACGGGCCAAAGCCCGGCTCCTTCAACCGCACAACGAAAGGGAAGCACGGCTTGGAGCCTTCGGCGATGCAGGGCGTGCGGGTCTTGCGGTTGGTGATTGATCGCACGCTGCCATCGGTGTTGCTGAAGGTGATACTCAGCCTGGAGTTTTGCAGCACCGTCTCTTGGGGTGCACCTGCTGCCGTTGCCAGATGCACAAAGCCAAGCATCAGCAATACGCTCGCCGCCTGAGCCCGGGATCTGCCCTTCATCGTTCACCTCGTGTCATTTGGCTTCGGCAACTGTCATCTTGAGTATTTTCACCTCGCCTTCCGCATTGATCTCGATTCGCTCCGCCAAGGGGCTTGCGATAACGCAGCTTTGGGCGAATTGGTCGTTTACGAAACACTCGATGAGCTTTCCTTCGGTGAATATCTGAATTTTCACCGGTTTCGACGTGTCTATGGGACAGGGGCGAGTCCTGTTAAAACGAGGACCGATCAGCGACATCGTCTTATCGGCCGGGGCGAGCGTCATCCGGTATTGCCCGCCGAGAACCAGCGTGAAAGTACTCTTCGGCGCCAGTTTGACCTGAGCGTCCAACAGATAATGGCGGGGCGTTTCCACGGAGCCCTTGGGCAGCGGTTTGCCCGACAGATCCAGCACCGTTTTCTTGTAAACCGCCAGCACCTCCTTGACCGGTTTCATGTAGAGCAAACCGTCGGGTCCGGCGTAGACCTCGCGGGGCAGGGGCATGATTCCGCCTGACCAACCGCCGAACCACACATGCCTCTTACCGTCCCAGACGCGCTTGGCGGCGTTAATGCCCGGGCGGTCCAGATCGCGCATCAGCTTCGGGTGTTTGTACGGCCCGTTGATATTGTCCGAATAGTAATACAGGCGACAACTGTGGATGTAATGCGTCTCGCCGATCTTGAAGTAGTCCGGGCACTCGTCCCCGCCGACCCCGGCGGCGAGTTTCACCGACGGTTTCTGGGTCCATTTGATCAGGTCCTTGGACGTCAGCAGACCGAATCTCCGTCCGCGCCCGCGCTGGGGCCTGGCCTCGTTGACCAGGAGATGCATCCAGTATTCCTTCTTCTCTTCGTTCCAGAAGATTTGCGGATCGCGGAAGTCTCGCATGCGATGGTTGGCGTAGTTAATTCCATCCGGCGCGATCATGTGTTCGGGATGCTTTTTCCAGGTGATCAGGTCCTTGCTGGTCGCGTGCGAGAGAAACTCTCTGCCCTTGGGGTTCCTGGGATTCCAACTGGTGTACCAGGCGTGGAACACGCCGTCCTTCTCGACGATGCATCCGGTGAACATGCATCCGCCTTCGGGCCCGTTGGGATCGTTCTTGTCCGGCTTGAGCGCCGGCGGATACTCCTTCCAGTTCACCAGGTCTTTCGACGAGCAGTGCTCCCAGTTGACGTCGTTGTTGCCCATGGGATTGGTCAGGTAGAAAACGTGGTACTCGCCTTTCCAGTAGAAAGGCATGACGTCGCCGACGGTTTTCTTGGTGGGCAGCTTCGGTTTGAAATGGATCGGGTCGGAGTAAGGCTTTGGATAGATCGACTTCATTTTCCACGCGGTGATGCTCTTGACCTTCAGGTCGCCGCCCTTGGTGAACAGTTGCGCGTAAATCTCGCCCGGCTTGTACTCGTGCCACGCCACGGCGGCCTGGCGGTCGTTGGCGAAGACTTCGATCATGCTCTTGTCGATGAAGATCCGCAGGGTCAGGTCCTCGCCTTTTTTCAGTTCGAAAGGCGGGTCGACATATCCGATCTTCAACGTCTTGGCGCCTTTGCCCGACGAGATCGTAAAACCGCCGGTCCCATCCTTGGCGCAGAGCAGCTTGATCCCGAATTCTTTGGCCTGGGGCGCTGCGAAGGTTATTTCCAGTTCCATCGTGTCGCCGGGAATTCCCTCGAGAATGCGGGCTGCATCGCTCTTGACGGTGACATTGGTCTCCTGCTTCCGATCGTAACGCAGTTTTTCCAGTTCGCGCAGCGGCTTTACCCGCAGCACTCCGTCTTTTGGCAGGCTCAGCTCGCGCGGAAGCGATTGGATGCCCGGTTGGATTTTGCCCTTCATCAGCGCGTCGAAGTTCTTCTTGCGTCCGACTTTCTGCATCCCGTTTATCCACGGCGTACACCATGCCCACATCACGCGTCGCCCGTCGGGAGTCAGCAGCGATTCGGGTGCGAAGAAGTCCCACCTCGCCCAGTTCAACATGGCGTGATGGTCCGGGAGATACCGATCGCCCTTGAAGTCGCCGAGGTAGTAGCGGGCACCGAGCGCGTGGCTGATACAGAGCAGCATCCACTTGTCGCCGATTTTGAACATGTTGGCGCACGAGATGTCTTCGGCTTTGCGGACGCCGAGGTTTTTCGGGAAGTCCGGATGCAGGAGTTCGCCGATGAACTCCCAGTTTTTGAGGTCTTTTGATTTTGCGATCGTCGGATTCCCGCCCCCGCCCAGGGCGTAGTACGTATCGCCTCTGAGCCAGCAGTCCGGGTCCCAGTGGCGCATCTTTGCCGCGGGCTTACCGTCCGCGGTCTTCGGTTCTATCGGAGTGGTCTTGGTCCACTTGTCGAGGTTGTCGTCCAGTGCGAATGCGATCTGGTTCCTGCGCGAACCCGCGCCGTGATAGATGATCGCGACCTTGCCTTCTTTGGTCAGGAACGCCGTACCGCTGAACATACCGTGCCCCGTCCTGGGCGGCGTGAGTACGGTCGGGCGGCGCTTCCAGCGAACCATGTCAGTGCTGGTAACGTGAGCGAACGAATGCCCGTGATTCTGGAAGATGTAGTGCAGATGATACTTGCCCTTGTACCAGATCGCGCAATTTGGATCGGCGGGGATCGCCCGGTCCGGTCCCGGATGCGTCAGGTGATACGTCAGCCACGTATCCGGATGGTTATCCGGTATCGAAGGGGTGAACAGGACGTGCGGTCCTCCGGGACTGGGCGAGCGGCGTGAGGCGTTGGCTGCATTTTTGGTCGCGGCGCACACCGCCACCGAACCATTACCGAGCACCAGCTTCCCACCGGCGAGCTTTGCCCCGCCCGACATTTTGCTGTGCGGATATCGCCCGGCGCGGTCCACGATTTTATCGCCCTGGAAGTCCCACCAGGCGTACGGCTTGATCGACGACGCCTTGTTCGGCGCCAGCGACTTGAGTTCGTCGGCGGTCAGGGCCTTGCTGTAAATACGCGCATCTTCAATCGACCCGCCAATGCTGCCATCACCGCCGATATGCCTCAGCCCGAATACGGCGATGTTGTT
>CAZSLS010000089.1:0-24332 GCA_964607575.1 uncultured Planctomycetaceae bacterium
ATGACGCGATGCTCTCGAGATCGCCACAACGTGACGAGTTCCTCGTCGGACATCTCGCCCAGAGACCGCTGCTTTTCGGCGCGACACCACTCGGCGAACTCGGGTATGACCCGGTCGTCGAGATCGCCCTGGAGCGTGCGGGCCATCTCTCGAAGGCGCCAGTCCACGCGAACCACCTGCCGCACTGCCGCGGCACGCGACCGGAATGTACCCGCCGGCACGGTCGGCGGCGACTGGGCGGCGTCGGGGTCCCACCGAAGCAGGTTCATGTCGTATTTGAACGGATAGTTCTCGAAGAACAACTCGGACGCCAGGGACGTGTCCATGTAAACCTTGCCCGCGATCAGACTGACAGCGCCGCGCGTGCGAACGGACTCGGCGGGGACGAATCCCGCCACTTTGTACATCGCGCCGAATCCGCCTCCGCCCGACATGAACCGCTGCTGAACGCTCCAGGTCAGCGGCGTGGGGTGCCGGAGCGTCTCGGAGAGATTGTGGAGTACCCACGGACCGCGCCCGGCTTGGACCTCGGCGCGAAGGGCGGAACGAACCGACTCCAGCAGCAGTTCCCGCGAGCGGGTTTGCGAGGGCCTGATCCGGCGGGACTGGAGCAGGGCAAAGTGCCCCTCGGACAGCCCCCATTCCACATCCACGGGAAAGCCGAACAACTCCTCGACACCCATGGCAATCCGAGCGATTTCATGGACCTGATCGTCGGTAAGCGAGGGTGAGTCCCGGTCCGGTTCGGAAGTGTCACCGGCGGCGGGAATGGCTCGATCCTTGCGACCGATGTAACATCGCTTGACGGTCAGTTCTTCGCGGTCCAGCACGAAATTGTCGGGATCCACCTCGCCGGAAACCACCGCCTCGCCAAGTCCGTACGACGCCTCGATTACTACCTCGTTGGCTTCGGGATCGTTGGGGTTCTTCGTAAACGCCACGCCCGAAACGCGCGAGGGGAACATGGCCTGGACGGTAACAGCGGTCCCCGACAGGCCGCGAATGTCGCGGTCCCGGCGATAGGCAATCGCCCGGGGGCTGTTCCATGAGTTGAATACCGCCTCGATGCACTCGATTAGCGCCTCGAAGGGCTCGGTTCCGGCAGCGGCGTTTTCCGCGGGCAGACCGCAGTTCAGGATCGTGTCCATCATCCCCGGCATGGAGACGGCCGCCCCGCTGCGAACCGACACCAGCAGCGGATCGTCGCCCGCTCCGAACTTACGCCCGCAGGCCTGTTCGAGGCGATCCATGGCTGTGCGGATTTCATCGGTCAACCCGTCTGGCCAGGCACCGTTAGCCTCGAGGTAACTCTCGCAACACTGGACGGATATGGTAAAACCGGGCGGTACGGGCAGGCCCGCGCGGGTCAGTTCGGCCAGCGAAGCGCCCTTACCGCCGAGGATATCCCTGCAATCCGGGTCGCCCTCGGATTGACCGTTGCCGAAGAAGTAAATGCGACGGGTCATTTCTCGCCTCCCGCCCCCGGCGCGAAACATCGCAGCCCGCCGGTTTCAGACCCCACGTAAAGCCACCCCCCCGCCACTGCCGGCGAACTTAGCGACAATCCCATCGCACCCGGATTGGCCCGGTCGTCGAGAAAATGCTTCTCGATCTCCCGACCGCCTTGGGCGTCGATGACCGCCAGGTACCCATCCCTGCTGACTGCATAGACCAACTGCCCGGCCAGCGCAGGGGCGGCCAGTATCGGCGAGGTGTCATTAACGCACCGCCGCCAGAATACTCCCCCATCGGTCAGCGCCAGTGCGACAACCTCACCGTTGCGGACGGGACAAATGACTTTCTCACCGTCAACGGCCACCGCGCCGAGAACAGCATCGGGCATGGGCGCCTTCCACATCTGCTTACCGCTGTGCCGGTCGAAGGCAATTACAGCACCGGCGGGGTTTGGGTCGGCCTTAACGTAATTTCCGCGCCCGCAACCGATGATCACGAGGTCGCCATGGAGCGTAACAGCCCCGGTGGCGGGGTATGGAGTCGCAACGTGCCAGAGCACTCGTTTCAGCCCCGCGGATTTCAGGTCGTCATCTGAAGCAGTTCTAAGCGCGAACAATTCGCACCCGCCGACACCGCTGCCGATATAGCATATGCCGTCTGCGGCGATCACGGGCGAAGATTCAGGATCTTTCACGGGCCACCGCCACAGTTCCTTACCCTTACCGCCTGATATGCGGGCGGCGAAGACAAAACCCGGGTCTCCGATCGGCCGGCCGTCGGGCCCTTCGATCGCCCCGGCGCCAGCTACCACCAGATCGCCCAAAATCGCAGGTGAGCTTTCAATGTGAAGCGGCGTCTTGATCCGCCAGTGCAACTTGCCGTCATCGGCCCGCAGACACAGCAAGCTGCAATCGCTATCGTCGTGGAGTCCCTGTCCAATCACGAGGTACTTCTCGTCGGCAGTCACCGCCGGCGAACTGAAAACCCCCTTGAGTACTTCTTCCTGTCCGCTGTCGGGATCCTTGTAGCAATCGATCGACCACCGCTCCTTTCCGCTCTTGGCATCGATGCAGAAGACGCTGCCGTAGCTGCCCGTCGGATCGATGGTGACCGTCGCGCCGAATACGCGTCCTCCGATTACGGCCGGTGACGCCAGGCACATCGCGTCGGGTGGTTTGTAAGCCCAGCGGGCCCTGAGCTTCTTCGCCCCGCCCTGGGCGATAATCTCCAGCGCAACTTCGTTCCAGTCAATCGTCCGAGGCGCCTTGCGGGCCGAGACGGTGGGAGTCGATCCGGGAAGCAAGATAAATAGGGTCACTACACCGGCGAGACCGGTCAGCACGGAGACCGCGGCGACCGGACGACGGACACACAATCGCAGAAGCTCTCGCGGGCGAAACAGCACGCCGAGAATGCTTCCTACCGCCGCAATGACGGCCGGAAACACTGCCGCACCTACGTTTACGAAGATCGGCACTACCGCCAGGGTATCGTCCATGCTCGCTACCTTATTACTCTACCAAACTCCCCCGCGCCGCTGGATAAATCTCCCGCGGCGACAACTCGCCGTAATATCCGGCTGGCATTTTCGTTTAACTATACTACAATCGCCCCATAGAATATAGCCAATCACATTAGTATACGGAGTACTCCAAATGAGAAAACCCGTTTCTGCCCTCGCCTTCCTTCTTCTGCCGCTTTTAATCGTGGCTTCGATCCAGAGCCCCGGATTCTCCCAGGCCAAGAAATCGGAGATGGACAAAGCAGCCAGGCGGATACTTGACAGTGCGCGACGATCGTACAGTTCCGGGCAGTTCGACGTCGCCGCCCAACGCTTCAGCGAGTTCCTCAAGAGCCACTCAACGCACGCCGAAATCCCATCCGCATCATACGGTATGGGCCTTTCGCAATTGAAACTCGGGAAGCACGCGAATCTCACGGCCGCCGTGGGGGCATTTCGCATGCCATCGGGGCGGATGGAGTTCGCCAACAGACCGCTGGCGATCTACTACCTCGGCGTGTCACTGCGCGATCTGGCGACCAGCACACTTGCCCAGAAACTGGCAGCGGGATCCAGCGACTCTCGCGCAACCTACGCCAGGCAGTATCGACAGGAAGCGGCCAGGGCGTTCGCAAGCGCCGTCGACGCATTTGTCGCCAGAAGCAGTAAGACCCCTGCGCCGGCGGCACCGGCGGTTCATCCAGACCTTGTCTGGGCGGCGCGGGCGCGGTCCGATCAGGCCGACGTTCTCCTCCGCCTCAAGCAATACAAGCAGGCGATGGTCCTGTCCAAAGCCACACTGAACGACAAGGCCACCGTCAAGCAGTTCGGCGACCGCGCATTGTACAATATGGGCTATGCGCATTTTTCGATGAAGAATTATCTCGCCGCCGGACGGGCACTGAGCAAACTGGCGCCCTTCAAACAGGATTTCGGTCCGCACGCCCGCTACCTGCTGGCCAGGACGCATCACCTCTCGGGTGATATGCCCGAAGCGGCGGGAGCATACAAAGCCATCCTGGACGACTACACTGCCCGCAAAGCCGCCGCCGTCGAAGCCGCCAGGCACAGCTACCGCTCGATTCCCGCCGACAAGCGGGCGGCTACCGCGGCGCTGGCTACCGGTCCGCCGGCGCCGTTTATCGTGCGAGGGATGTTCTACTCGGCGTTGCTGCAGGCCGAAAGCGGGCGATTCGCCAACGCCCTGACAGGCTTCACGGCGTTTGTCACACAGAACCCCAAGCATCCTTTAGCACCCGAAGCTCAGCTTCGCCAGGGATACTGCCAACTGCAACTCAGGAGCTACGCTGAAGCCATCAAGACGCTCGACCCGCTGCGAAAGCATCCAAAGCTCGCCGACCGGGCAAGTTGGTGGAAAGCCCGAGCGAGGGTCGGATCTGCCAATCCGGAAGTACCGCAGACATACACCCAGACGCTGGCAACTGCCATCACCGAACTGACCGCCGCTGCCACAAGCGCTCACAATTCACGGGCATCGACCCTGGAAAGAGACATTCGGATCGAACTGGGCGACGTTCAACAACTGGCGGGGAAGTACAAAGAAGCCATCGCAACTTACACGAGTACTCTCCAATACAGTTCCGATCGCACCGAGGAGGCCATGCAGCGCCTCGCGACAGCGTATCACCTGAGCGGCGACTACGGGCGGTCCGACAGCGTATGCAGCGA
The DNA here is from genome assembly GCA_964607575.1 of uncultured Planctomycetaceae bacterium. GTDB lineage: Bacteria > Planctomycetota > Phycisphaerae > SM23-33 > SM23-33 > BS750m-G57. Next base: position 4,646 of record CAZSLS010000089.1, read on the forward strand.
TTTCGAGAGAAAGTTCCCCAAGAGCACACTCCTGCCGGACATCTGGTTCAGACGCGCCGAAAACGCGTGCATGTTGGCGGTACATTCCAAACCCAGCAGTTACAGCAGTAGTAAAGCAACTATCGAGCGGACGTTCAAGCAAGCGGTGAATCGCTACGAGCGACTGCTGGACAAATTTCCCGATTTCAGCGAAGCGCATCTCGCCCGATACGGACTGGCCACCGCCCAGTACCGATTGGGCTGGTATACCGAAGCGATCGAGACGTTGTCGGCGATCCCCGCAGGCGACCGTATGGACAAGCTTGGGGCAGTACCGTACCTGATGGCGGATTGCCATATCCGAACGTTCCCGGACAAAACGGATGAAGCGCTTTCCGCCGCAAAGCTCATGGATCAGGCGGTAAAGGCGGGCAAGTTGCTCGAGGGCTTCGTCTCGGCCAATGCCAAGAGCCCCAAGGTCCCCGATGCGCTGCTGAAGTTGGGCTACTGCTACCAGCGTTTGGGGTCGGTTCTCGCAGACGCTACCGCAAAGAAGGTCGCATACACCAAGGGGAAAGAGGCCTATGCCCGACTGATCAAGGATTGGAGCAAGGATACGCTCGTACCGACAGCCGTCCTCGAACAGGCCAAGTGCATGGTACTCCTCGGCGACAGCCCGGGCGCCCTGAACGAGTTGGGGCGTTTCCAGCGAGATCCCTACCGCAGCAATCGGGTAGCGCCACTTGCGATCGTGCAGTTGTCGAGCCTTTTGAGGGCCAGTAAGCGAGCGATCGATGCGGCAAGGATCGTCAAGGAATGTCGCACGTTACACGGGAAGAGAACATCCAAGAACCCCGGCCCCCCCAGCAGTTGGATGGTGGCGTTGCAGTACGAGCATGGTCTGGCCATAATGGACACCGGTAAACTCGCCGAGGCCAGGGCTGAGTTCGAGTCGCTGATTAAGAGACATCCCGGTCGGCCCGAGGCGGCAAACTCGCTCTGGCGAACGGGACAATGTCAGCGAAGAGAACTGATAGCCGCGATAGCCGCCGAAACGAAGGTCGCCGGCGGTTCCGCCGAGCAGCGATCTGCGGCAGATAAGGCTGTCCGCACTGCTCTCACAGGCGTGGGCACGGTCGCCGCGCAACTCACCGGGCAAGCCAAAACTCTCGCCAAGACCGCCAAGGGCTCCGAGGCACATCTCCGATTGATCTACGAAGCGGCGTGGTGTTACCGGATACTTGGCGAAAGGGAGATCGAATCAGCCAGGCGGAAACTCCAGAAAGATGCGCTATCTGTGTCCAGATCGCGACGATCATCCAGTTCCGGCGGCAAAGATACCAGGACGCTGAGTCCGCCAAGAGTTCTGCTCGAGGACTTGCCCATCCAGGAATCCGAAGCCCAGGCCGTCAAACTCTACGAGAAGCTGATCGCCGCGGCGCCCCAGTCGCCCCTGGCCGCCCGGGGGCGTTTCGAACTGGCCGAAATGTTTGCCCACCGCCGCAAGCACGACCAGGCCGTCGAACTCCTCGAGACAATCCTGGAGAATAATCCACCCGCAGACCTGGCACAACGCGCCCGCCTGCGCCTGGCGGCGTGCCTTCTGGACAGGGGCGATCCGAAACGCGCCATGGCTCTTGTAAAACTGGTGACGGGCAAAGCCAAGGGCGAAGAACTCGGTCACGCGCGGTATCTCACCGGCGAGGCGTACATTCTGCAGAAAGAATGGTCCAAGGCTATCGAGCAATTCAATGTCTTCCACGGTACCGATCCCTACCGCCACATGCACAGTATCGCCGACCGGGCACTGGTGCGACTCGCTCACGCCTACGAACAGACGGGCAACTGGGGTTCAAGCCGACAGGCCATGGAAGCGTTGGCATCCCGTTATCCCCGCAGCCTCTGGATTAACGAGGCCCGTTTCGGTGCGGCCTGGGCTCGCGAGAATTCCAAGGACTACACCAACGCAGTACCCGGATATGCCTCTGTGACCGCCAATACCGCCGCCGGAGTGGCCGCCAGAGCCCAGCTTCGCCTCGGTCACTGCTATATGGCCCTGAAGAAATACCCCGAGGCGGCCAGGGCATTCCTGGCGGTCCCGTACACCTACAACTACCCCGAGTACAACGCACAGGCCTGGTACGAATCGGGCGTGGCATACATCGCGACGAAACAGCCCGTCGATGCCGACAAGTCGTTGCAGCAGGTACTCAAGAATTATCCCAAGAGCAAATGGGCCGCGGAGGCTAAGAAACTCCTGCCCGAGGTCAAGAAACTCTCACTGGCGATAGAAGCGGCGAAGAAGAAAGCGAAAACCTAGGCGGTAAACGGAGAATTGGATATTGAATATCTATCGTAGTAGACGAATATATCTTTGCCTCTTTGCGATCGCACTACTGGCGTCTCTGCCTTGCCGGATGGCGCAGGGTTACGTCGAAGCGCCTCACTCGCTGGGCAAGATCGTCAACAGTTCGAGTATCATCGTCATGGTCCGTGTCAAGTCGGTGGACAAGGTGAAGAATCTGATCGTCTACACCAAGGTCAGGGACATCAAGGGAACGTTCACCGGTGACGAGATAAAGCACAACATCGGTAAGAGGGGATTCCATCCGCGAGAATGGAAAAACATAATGGCTTGGGCGCGCGTGGGAAAGACGGCGCTGTTCTTCACCGCCGGCGGACACGGCGAGATGTGCATCGAAAATTACTGGTACCAGTGCGGCCACAAGGGCTGGAGCACCATGACACACGCCGAGCCGTACTTCCTCCGCGCCTTTGCGGGCAGGCCCGAAAGACTCGCCACCTACGTCACAGCCATGCTCGCCGGACAGGAGGTCGTCGTACCCTGCATGGTCGGTGATGACACAATGGCGATACAACTGCGGACCGCGAAGATACAACGACTCAGGGCGAGCCTGAAGCTCGGCACCTACGATCAAAAACGCGACTTCGTCGGATGGGGCGCCGAAGACTTTCGCCCCATCATCTCAATGCCGGGCTTTACGCACTACTCGACCATAGGCAAGTTCTCCCCCGGCGCCGCTGGGGTCGCTCCGGCGGACTTCAACAATGACGGCAAGACCGACCTGTGCATTTTCGGCGACTACAGGATGTCGCTACTGAAGAACGACGGTGGAATACTCGGCGAGGAGTCGATCCCCACCAGCGGTGGCGCGCGGGCGGCGGTATGGGGCGACTACGACTCCGACGGTATCATCGACCTGCTCGTGGCGTCGTCAACCGGGGCAAAACTGTTCCGGAACAACAAGAAAGAGTTCTCCGACGCAACGACCCACCTGCCTCTGGATGCCTATAACAATCCCCGGGCCGCCGCGTGGATCGACTACAACGGTGACAAGAGACCCGATGTCCTGCTGGCCGACGGTTTTCAAGGGCTGCGCCTGTACAAAAACGTGATCCCCAAGGGGCAGACAGCCACCAAACCGGCGAAATTGCCCCTCTTCAAAGACGTTTCGGATTCCGTGGGACTGGGCGTCGGAGGTATCGGCGGCGATATGAAGGGCGATCACCTCGCCGTCGCGGACGTTAACGGCGACGGGCGACCGGACGTTCTGTACAGCACGGGAAGCGGTCTGCTGCTGTTGAATACGCCCAAGGGGTTCGTTGTCTCGAAAGACAGCGGTATCAGCTATCTCCCGGGCAGGGTCGCACCAGTGTTCGCCGACTATAACGGCGACGGACATCCGGATCTTTTCGTTCCCCAGAAAGGAACGTGCAAGCTGTACAAGAATGACGGACGCGGGCGATTCACGGACGTCACCGCGGCCTCGGGCGACCTGGCGCGCCCCGTGGGCTGGGCCAGATGCGCCGCATGGGTCGACTTCAATCGGGACGGGCGACTGGACCTGTTCGTCGGTTGCCTGAAGGGATCCAACCGTTACTTCCAAGGCAAAGCCGATGGGACGTTCACAGACACCAGTGAAGCAATCGGCCTGATGTATCGCATCTACAACACGAGCGGCATGGCGGTGGCGGACATAAACACCGACGACACGCCGGACGTCGTGTTCAACAATGAGGGGCAGGCGGCGGTAGTTCTCCTGGGCAACCCAGCCGGGGTAAACGGTGCGACAAAACAAAGATCCGTATCCAAACTTTCGGACATATCGGCGTTGGAAGGCGGTTCTCTGGCGGCCGGCGGATCCGACATCGCGAAACTCACGGAAAGTAGTAATCTCTTTTACTGGCTTGCCGCTATCGTGCTTGTAAGCATCATTGCGGTGGCCGCTGGTTTCCGTGTTGTACGTTATTGGCGGTTGCACCATGCGGGCGACCGGACCAAAAACAACCCCCATCAAAGATCGAAAGGTTTGGTATGACCGCAGCGACAAGAGTCATAGCGTCGGCTTCGCTGGTGCTGGCGATTGCTTCGTCGTCGATGGCGGCCGATCCCGAATGGGTCTGGCCGACACACAGGGGTAATACCGAGCGCACGGGCAACCGCGACGGCTCGGAGGGCCCCGAGACGCCGAATGTTCTGTGGGTATACAAATCCCCCGAGCATTTCGTGGCATCGGTAGTTCCGGGCAAGAAGTCGATCTTCGTCGGCGGACTGGGTGCGTTCAACACCGGCGTGTTCCACGCGATCTCCGCTGACCAGAAGCCCGCCGAGCGTGTTACCTGGTCGAGGATAGCTCCGTATATCAAACGTCCGACAGTTTGCGCGCCGGCGGTCACCAACGGTCTGGTGATCTTCGGCGACGGTATGCACCAGACCGACGACGCTCTGCTGTACTGCGTAAAGGCCGACACCGGTCTGCCCGTGTGGAGTTATTCGGTTCCGGGCAAGCTCGTTCACATCGAGGGCTCGCCGACCGTGGATCGGGGTAAGGTTTATTTCGGCACCGGCGCCGCGGGCGTGATCTGCCTGGACACCACGCGCGTCATGCTCGCCGGTAAGGAGCAAGATCTCTCGAACGTGATTCCGCAGATAACCAAGCAGTGGTCCGACCTGAACGCCGCCTACGAGCGTGACAAGAAGAAGAATCCGCAGCTTGCCATCCCGCCCAGCGCCGATGCGCTGCCCAAGCCCGTGCCAAAGTTGCAGTGGCAGCAGGGTAAGGGTCAATGGCACGTCGACGCCCCTATTGCCGTCGCCGGCGAATATGTCTTTGCCGCCTCAGCCTATCTCGACGCGGAAAAAGTCGGAAAACGCTCCCTGTTGTGCCTCAGGACCGCCAAAGGGTCAGTCGTATGGGAAGCCAAACTCGACATGAACCCCTGGGGCGGACCGACCATCGCCGGTCATGTCGCACTAGTCGGATGCAGTTCCATTCGCTTCGACAGGAAACTGATCCCCAAAGCCCGCGGCGAGGTCGTCGCCCTGAATGTGGCTGACGGTCGTGTTCTGTGGCGCGAGGATGCCGACGGCGGTGTCTTGTCATCGGTAGCGGCCAAGAACGGGTTGGCGGTCTACACCTGCACGGACGGTAAGATTTACGCGCGCAAATACCTGACGGGCAAACTGGTCTGGACGTACGACGCCAAGACCCCGTTTTTCGCCGGACCGGCGGTAACGGGTAAAGTAGTCTACGCCGCCGACCTGAACTCAATCGTACACGCCGTCGACCTGAGCGACGGGAAGAAGCGTTGGATTTTCGACGTGGGATCCGACCCGACGGTCCAGACCCGCGGGGCAGTGTTCGGCTCGCCGGTGGTTCACGGGAGCAATCTCTATCTCGCCACGTGTAACCTCGACGGCGCGACCGATCAGCCTTCCGTGGTCGCCTGCCTCTCGGACCAACCGGCGGGCGTGATGGCCCTGGCAAAGTCGATGACAGTAGACACCAAGACCCGGACAGTCGTCATTCCGTGCAGAATCGCGGCGCGCAAATTACCGACGCTGAAGGAGATTTTTCCGCTGGAGGTCATCGGCTCGTACCCCTACCCGCGTGGACAAAAGGCTCACGAGACCGTGGTCACCTTCGACGTCAAGCCCAGCAAGGTCCACAAGGCCATCGAATCGCTGGGCCTCAAACCGGGCAAACCGGCCAAAGGCGTCGATGCCGCAGCCTCAGGCCCGGAAGTACAAATCATGCTGGAATTCGCCGGTATAACGGGCAAATCGCGAGTGATCCCCATTTCGAGGACGCTCATGGACACCAGGACCGGAAAGCCCATGGGGATGCTGAAGTGGCACTTCACGGGCTCGGTGATGAGAAAACGCGATCCCAGCAAGCCCGAACTTACATTCGGCGCCGACATGAGCGGAACCCTTATCTCCATATTCCCGGTGACGGACGAAACCGTCTTCCAGAGCAACCTGACTCTGAAAGAAGAATCGCTGCTGAAACTGGAAACTAACAAGAGCATCCTGCCGCCGATAGGCACGGAAGTAAACCTCATTATCAAGGTCGTACCATGAACAAAGCGACAGGACTCCTGAATCGACTCATCCGCCCCGCCGCGATGTGCGCCCTGGCCGGTATAATCACCGCATTGACCATCACTGCAGGAGGCCAGCCTGCCGACCGGTATGCCCAGGCCAGAAAAGTCGCCAAAGGTGACACCCCTGTGATGCAGATGCCCGGCACGCTTGCATCCGAACCGCAACCCTGGCCCGCGGATACGGTAGTTCCCAATAAGCAGAATTGGTCCCTCCCCACGGCCAGACCGGGCCATGAATCGCCCAGTACGAAAGCTCCCAGACTCGAGGCCATCTACGTTCGTCCGACAATACTCGCCACCGAGTATGCGACGGAGACTTATGGCGTCCAGCCCTATCCGGAACTACCGCCCATGTCGCCTCTGGCGTGGGTCTCTTTCCCGAATTCGTCAGAGTTGTCCGTACCGGCCACGTTGTCCGGTCCGGACGGCGACGGGGCGAAGTTATCGAGCGATCCGACTTCGCGTCAGTCACGTTCTGCGGTCCTGACCGGGCGCCCCTTGCTCAGAGACGCGCCTGCAGCGTTCCGGCGGTTGACTATACCCGAACCGTTCGCCCTTATCGAGGCGGTGAAGTTTGAGTCCCAAGCCATGCCCCCTGACAGCGATCCCCCCACATCGCCCAAAACACCGCCCGATCCGACGATGCCCATCACTGCGAGACGATGATAACAGTAACTCCTCCCCCCTGCCTTCTCGGGGCCGAGGAAAGTTACTCGCTACTCTTCTTGCGCAGTGCGCGAGCTTTGGCCTTCAACTCGTCGATTTCCTTGTCCAGGGTGTCAATTTTGGTCTTCAGGTCCGAAGCCGCGGGATCCTGCGCCGCCAGCGCCTTGACCTTCACCGAGAGCGCCTTTTGTGCCGCTGCGCGTGCGTCCCGGGCGGCTTGCATCGCGCCGCCGTAGTATGCTTCCTGGTACGTTTTTCGTGCGGCGTCGCGTTTGGCTTTGGCTACTACGATGTCCTGGTCGTCACTGTCTGAGGCGGCATCGTATAACTTGTCGAGTTTATCTTCCGCCGCGTCGATGGCAGCCTCCGCGTCCTCCATGCCCTTTTCGGCAGCCTTGATCTCGTCCGTTAGCGCCTGGGCTTCGGGCAGCTTCTCCAGGGCGGCCTTCTTTACGTCGTAGTAATTCTTCCTGGCCTTATCTCTGGCGGGACCTTTCCTGGCGGCCTGGTAAGTCGCATAAAACTCTTTGATCACCGGATCGGCGGCCAGCGCGCGGGCAACGGGAGAAGCCTTGTGCGTCAGCTTCAGTTCCGCAATCGCCACCTGCAGGTCCAGGGCATCGTGTTTCTCTTCCAGATCGGCGATTTCTTTCAGGAGCGCCTCGCCGTCGGCGCCGCTCCTGACCATCGCCAGCACGACAGCCTTGAGCCCAGCGGAGGCGGCGCGATCGGCTTTCTTGGCAGCTATGACCGTCTCGTCATTGAGTTTCTTGTCCTGGTATGCCTTGTCGGCGTCAGCAGCAGCCTCTCGCAAATCGGACACCGCGTCGCTCTTGGCGATCTTCTTGCGGAGTGCGTACAGTTTGTCTTCCGCCTCATCCTGCTCGGTCTTGAGTATCTTGATCCTCGCCTCGATAGCCGCGGCATCCATGGGCGCCGGTTCGACCGCTACGACCACGGGTTCGGCTTCTGCGTCCTGGGCGAACGCAGGCATGGAAACAAACACCAATATCAAACCGCACACTAACAATTTCGTTCGCTTCATTCTTAATACTCCCGCGGGCCAGTTCCTGAACTGCACTCACGCCGGGCGGTCGGCCCTTCCTGGGGCCCGGCTTCGTATATTCTCACCTTCGCAATGCGTCACTTCAAGCACTAAAAAGGCGACGGCGTCATTTCGATGACTTGTCGCTGGTTTCCAACAGTTTTACCTTTGAAGGATCGTTCTTCCATCCGAATCGCTGTCCAAACTCCTCTTGAGTCAACGTAGACTGGCCTGAAAGCCCGACGGCCTGGTAGATCAGGTTCTTTTCAACTCCGGGCGTGCCCGAGTAGTGACCGCCAGCCGAAATCAGCACACCCATGCCTTTAGGCATGGGACGGTAGGAGGCCTTCCTGGTCCCTTTGGCGGCGTTGTAGAAATACACGCCGGATTTATTGGCGGCCGCTAAGGTCTTTGAATCCTTCATCCAGCGAACCTGCCAGTTGGGGGCTCTGAACCAGGCGGTATTCTTACCGGTCGCCAAGTCCCATACACCCAGATATCCGTAACTTCCGGCGGAAACGAGTTTGGTTCCATCCGGTGAAAATGCCACGCGGTACACTTCTGACTCGTGTTTCCGGAGGCCAAACAGGGGCTTGCCCCCGTCGACCGACCATATCTTTACGATTTTCTCGCTTCCGCACGATGCGAGTTTCTTACCGTCGGGCGAAAAGGCAATGCACCGAATTGATTGTTCGTCGGCGGGTATAGCGCGCATTATTTTCTGGTCGGCCAGAGACCACAGGAATACCCTTCCGCGGGATGCCGTAGAAACCAGTGTCTTACCGTCCGGGGAGATCTTGAGCCCATAGTGACTGGAGATTTTCTTGTTGGACAGGCTGAAGAGGGCTTTGGGCGTCGCGACGTCCCAAACCTGAATCTTCCCGATCTTGCCCTCTCCGGGGCGGCTTTGTGAGATGACGATCTTCGCCGAATCGGGCGACCAGACAAGATCGTTTCCGCCGACAGCAAGGTTGGACGTAAGGACCCCGGACTTGACGTCCAGAATACGAACCGTGGTGGTATAGTTGCTACGGGCAAAATAGGCAATCCTGGCGGAATCGGGCGACCACCTTAGCGCCCCGGCGGGCAAGGCTCCTTTGGGCACGGTAATCACGGACACTTGCTTGCACTTCTCGATGTCCCAGATGCGGATAGTGTTGTCGTCGCAAGGGTACGCCACCAATTTAGCGTCGGAGGAGAACTCCGGGCGGATGACTCCGTTTACCAGCGTCGATCTAATCTTGCGCACAACTTCGCCGGTTTCGGCTTCGATGAGGTTTGACGCCGAATCGCTGGAGGCCGTAGCAACGAGATTACCGTCCGGTGACCAGGCAATGCGACTCACGCTGGTATACTGGGATGTACTATCTCTGAACTTGCGGCTCATCTTACCGGTCGTCGGGTTCCAGAACCACACAAAACCAGAGGAATCACTTACCGCCAGTGCCTTACCGTCAGGCGACCACTCGATGCAACTCGGGTGTCCTATCGCGTTGCGCCCCTGAGAATCTTTGTTTATTGGCATCATGGTCTTGATGAAGGTCCTTTTCGTGCGGGATTTCCACAGCTTGACCTTCCCGGTAGAAATGGCAACCGCCAGGACTTTCGTACTTGCCGGCGACCATGCCATTGCATTAACGCGGTGATACTTGACTCCGCTACGGCTGGATCTGGACTTGTACGGATCGAGCGGATAGTGTCCGTAAGACCTTCGGGTTCGCGCGTTCCACAGAGAAACCAAACCATCTTCCGTTGCGGTAGCCAGAACACTGCTTTCGGGGCCCCAGGCAATGGCGCGAATGCTGTTGGTCAACTTCAGGTTGCCCGCAGTCCTGCCTGTCTTCACAGACCATAATCCCACTGACTTGGCCGCGCTGCCCGCACAAGCCAGCATCATCGAATCAGGCGACCATGCAAGGTGGCGGACCGCCGCGGTCGAGCCCCGCAGTATATTGGTGACCTTGCCTGTAACGGGATCCCACAAGCGGACGGTCTTGTCGCTGGAACCGCTGGCCAGAGTCTTGCGGTCCGAGGACCACGCCAACGTTCTGACCTCACCGTCGTGCCCCATCAGCACGCGAACCAGCTTGCCCGTTTCGACATCCCAGAAGCGAATCGCCCCGTCCTGACCGGCGGTGATCAATTGCGACGAATCCTTCAAGAACTCCACGTCGTAGAACCGCCCGAGGTAGGTTCGCGGCTCGACGGTCCAGGCCTTCAGCCCGGCTATCGTCTGCGGATAGAGTACCGAGGCTTTGCGGCTGACACCGGCAAGCTGACCGGTTGTAACTATCGTGGTTTTCTCGGGGACCTTCGCGCCGTATTTCTTGATGTCCGCCTTGACTCTGGTCACTGCGAGTACGGCTTTGGTCCTGGCCAGATCGAGAGTGGTGTGCTTCTCGAGGAACTTCTCGTAGAACGCCAGCGATCGAAGCAGCAGACCGCCCTTGCTAATCGGTTGTGCGGAGGCAGCCAGAGATTTGTACCAGTCGCCCATCTCCATCAGTGTCGACTCGGCGACGGCGATGATATCCCCTGCCGCCAACGGTATGTAAGTTCGCAGACGTTCGTCACAGTCTTCGTTAAGCCATTTCGCCGCCTCGACCGGGTCATTCCTCTCGATGAGGTAGATATTGATCAGCGCCTCCCGCGGGGTGATCTGCGACGGATCGGCCTTGAGACGCGCCTTGTATCCTGCGATGCGTTTAAATGCCCGTTCGGCAGCCACCAGTTCCTTGTACTTGGCCCGCAGCGCTTCCTTCAGCGGGAGGCGTGCGGTAACAGCGAGCCTGGAAGCCCTCATGCAGAGCGACTTCGCTGCGGCGATGTTCCCGGCCTGGGCATTGGCGTCGCAGGCATTGATCATCGCGTTGGCGAGCGTCAGGGCGATTTCGGGACGGTCGGCGCGGCTGGACCTGGCGTAACGAAGTTGGTGAAGGCTGACGACCTTGTCCAGGCACTGGGCCTTCTTCCCGGGAGAACTAGCCGCCAGAACACCCATTGCCTCCAACGCAACATCGTAGCCGTTGGAGTTCTTCCTGCCCAGATCGTAGGCCTTCTCGCAGATCAGCGCCATAAGCTCAGGCTGGCTCCGTACCGTACCAACCGCGCCGAGAAGCTTCCCCGCCAGTTTGACGTCGTCTGCCGTTGAGGACGTTTTCGTCACCTGATCAAGTTCCTGTCCGAAGAGGGATTTGAAAGTCTCCCTGGCTTCGGTTTCAGCGACCGCCTCGGTTTGGGCCCGGGCGGTCGAAGCACCAATCGACAACACCAACAGAATTGCCAAGCAGTAGCACCTATTCACAATATGCATCTCATAGCACATAAACCGGTCCCATCGCACCAGCTACCAGACGGTGCAAACGCAGCAGAATTCAGATCATTGCAACCGGCAGACAGACTCGCCAGGGGCATCGGACGGCGGCCTCAACGGCAAACGAGCCCCAAGCGTCATTTCGATGGCTTGGTAGTCGTTTCGACTTCAACGCCTTCGATCAGTCTTATCTTTGAAGGATCGTTCTTCCATCCGAATCGCTGTCCAAACTCCTCTTGAGTCAACGTAGACTGGCCCGAAAGCCCGACGGCCTGATAGATCAGGTGCTTTTCAACTCCCGCCGGGCCCGAGTAGTGACCGCCGGCGGAAATCAGCACACCCATGCCTTTGGGCATTGGACGGTAGGAGGCCTTCCTGGCCCCTTTGGCGGCATTGTAGAAGTACACGCCGGATTTGTTGGCGGCCGCCAAGGTCTTTGAGTCCTTCATCCAGCGAATCTGCCAGTTGGGCGCCCGATACCAGGCAAGACTCTTGCCCGTCGCCACGTCCCAAATACCCAGAGAACCGTATCGCCCAACCGAAGCGAGTTTTGCCCCGTCGGGCGAAAAATCCACGCGATATACTTCATTTTCGTGCTTCTGCAGGCCGAACAGCGGCTTGCCCGTATCGACCGACCATATCTTGACGATTTTCTCTTCGCCGCAGGTCGCGAGCTTCTTTCCGTCCGGCGAGAAGCTCAGACCCCGGACAGATCGTGCGTCTGCGGGGATGGCGCGGATCAATTTCTTGTCGGTCAGATTCCACAGGTGTACTCTTCCGCGAGACGCCGTCGAGACCAGTATCTTGCCATCCGGCGCCATCGCGAGCCCATAGTGGGTAGATATCTTCTTATTCGTCAAACTGAAGAGGGCCTTGGACTCCGCAATATCCCATGCCTGAATCTTCCCGACCCCCCCCTTCTCTCGCGGGCCCTCAGAGGCAAAGAGCTTCGATGAATCGGGCGACCAGGCAAGACCGTAGAGCCTACCGTACTCGCTGCCCAGAGTCGTCGAGACGACACCGGATTTTACGTCCACAATGCGAATCGCGCCGTGCTCGTAAGCAAGGACGGCGATCTTGGTCGCGTCGGGCGACCATTTTATCGCCGTTACGTACTTGAGATTGGACGGAAGGCTGATCACGGAGGCCTGTTTGCACTTCTCGAGGTCCCAGATGCGGATAGTCCTGTCGCCACACGAATACGCCATGAACTTGCCATCAGCAGCGAAGTCCGGGCGGGCCGCTCCGCCCAACCGGTTCGATTTTATCTTCCGGATCGCTTCGCCCGTCTCACTCTCGATGATGCTGGACGTGGAATCGCCTACGGCCGTCGCGACAAGCTTGCCATCCGGTGACCAGGCAATGCGCCTTACAGTAGAAGCGTCCCTGATCTTGCGGATCATCTTACCCGTCGCCGCGTTCCAGAACCACACAAAGCCCCCGTAGCCTCCGGAATCACTTACAGCCAGAGTCCTGCCATCGGGGGACCACTCGATCCAACCCGGAGAAGCGGTTCGGGTCCGCCCACGACTATCCTTGTTCTCCAACATCATGGTCTTAGTGAATATCTTCGTCCGGGATTTCCAAAGCTTGATCTTCCCGTTGGAAAAGCCCACCGCCAGGATCTTCGTACCCGTCGGCGACCATGCCATCGCATGAATGCGATGGGCTCTGAACTTGCCCTTATACTTGTACTGATCGAGCGGGTAATGCCCGTATGGCCTGCCGGTTCGCACATTCCACAGAGAAACGTTGCCATCGTCCGCGCCGGTAGCAAGGACGCCGCTTTCGGTGCCCCAGGCGATGGTACGAACGCTATCGGTCACCTTAAGGCTGCCCGCGATTTTCCCGGTCTTCATGGACCATATCTGCACTGAACTTCCGCGCCCGGCCGAAGCCAGCCTTGCCAAGTCCGGCGACCACGCGAGGTGTGATATCCCCACGGTCGAACCGCGGAGAACTTTCGTGACCTTACCTGTCTCGGGGTTCCAAAGACGGATTGTCTTGTCGTACGACGCGCTGGCCAGTGTCTTGCGGTCCGATGACCACGACAGTGCCCTTACCTCGCTGTCGTGCGCCATCAGCACACGAAGCAATTTGCCCGTTTCAACGTCCCAGAAACGGATCGCCCCGTCCTGACCGGCGGTGATCAGGGTTGCCGCATCCTTCGAGAACGCCACGTCGTTGAACCGGCCTACATAGGCGCGCAGCTCGACGGTCCAGGCCTTCAGCCCCGGTAACCTGGGCGGATAGAGTACCGAGGCCTTGCGGCTGACACCGCTGAACTGAGCGATCGCTGCGGTCGCAACCTTCGTGGGGACCTTCACGCCGTACTTCTTGATGTCGGCTTTGACTCTGGTCAGCGCGAGTATGGCTTTGGTCCTGGCCAGATCGGCATCGGTGTGTTTCTCAATGAACGTCTCGTAGAACGCCTTTGCTCGAATCAGCATACCGCCCTTGCTCACCGGTAGTGCAGAGGCGGCCAGAGACTTGTACCAGTCGCCCATCTCCATCAGCGTCGGTTCGGCGATGGCATTGATATCGCCTGCCGCCATCGGTATGTACGTTCGCAGGCGTTCGTCGCAATCTTCGTTAAGCCACTTAGCCGCCTCCGCCGGGTCGTTCTTCTCGATGAGGTAGATATTGACCAACGCCTCCCGCGCAGCGATCTGCGACGGATCGGCCTTGAGGCGTGCCTTGTAAGTCGCGATGCGTTTTGCCGCGCGTTCAGCCGCCATGAGTTCCTTGTACTTGGCCTGCAGGGCTTCCTTCTGGGGAAGGCGTGCGACAACGGCGAGCCTTGAGGCCCTCAGGCAGAGTGATTTGGCTGCGGCGATGTTCCCGGCTTGGGCATTGGCGTCACAGGCGTCGATCATCGCATTGACGAGCGTCCGGGCGACTTCGGGGCGATCGGCGCGGCTGGACCTGGTGTAGCGGAGTTGGTGAAGGCTCACGATCTTGTCAAAGCATTGGGGCTTCTTGTCGGGAGAACTGGCCGATAAGACACTCATCGCCTCAAGGGCTACGTCGTAGCCGCCTGAGTTCTTCTTGCCCAAATCGTAGGCCTTGTCGCAAATCAACGCCAGAAGCTCAGGCTGGTCCCGCACCGTGCCAACCGCATCGAGAAGCTTCCCCGCCAGTTTGACGTCGTCTGTCGTCGTCGGCGTTCTCGTCGCCCGAGTAATTTCCTCGCCGTAGAGCGATTTGAAAGTCGCCTTGGCTTCAGTTTCAGCAGGAGTATCCGCCTGGAGCCGAACGCCGGAGGCTCCAATCGCCAATACCAACAGAATTGCCCTATAGAGACATCTTTTCATGACAAGCGTTTCCTTGCACGTAAATCCGCTCCGCCGCACTAACGGTCAAACGGTCTAAACGCAATAACACTCAGACCATTGCAGCCTATACACAACCGCCCGGGCCTTGTCAGGGGGGCGTCTGGATCGGATACCGCCCGAACTCCCGGGCCGCGCGACACATAGCCACTATATTCGCCGGTGACGTATCGGCCTGCACGTAGTGGGACGGTGCTAGAATATACCCCCCTCCCGGTCCGAACGCAACCAACCTCCGTCGCACCTCAGCTTCCACATCTTCGGATGTACCGAACGGCAGGACATGCTGCTCGTCCACGCCCCCGTGGAAGGTTATGCGATCGCCGAACTCTTCCTTCAACTCGATCGAGTCCATACCCGCGGCAAGCGGCTGGACCGGATCGAGTATCTGCATGCCTATATCGATCAGATCGTCAATATACGGACGAATCCCACCGCAACTATGGAACATGAGCTGCACCGCGGGATTGATCTCGTCGAGATAATCCCTCGCCGCCCGCCACCGCCTCCGAAGACGCGGCAGGATCAGTTCGCCGAACGTCAGCGGCGAGTAGAGCGGACCGGTCTGCATTCCAAAATCGTCGCCGCTGACCTTGAATATCTGCAAATACTTCGCGGTGGCCTCCAGCCCGACGCGATCGGCTGCTATTGAGATATCCGTGATCTTGTCGAGCAGGATGCCCGCAAATTCGACCTCATACGCCGAACACTCCAACCACCGCTGAAAGCCCATCATGTAGATCGCAGTCTGAACGATCGGACCGCCGAACCGCCCCACCAAAGCCAACTCCGTATCTTCAAACAATCGCCTGGCGGTCGCATATACCCCCTCGCCGCGTCCTGGGGCACACGGATCGGGCCAGGGGTATTTCTCGAGATCATCGATAGTGGCGCCGGCAAGCGGGTGATGGACCGGCTCGAGGTAGCTCCCCCCACCGGCCTGAAAAACACGCTTCAGCCCGACGCCCCAACTATCGATCACCGTGTCCGCCCCGGCGGGCGCAGGCGGCGAGGTCTTGACTGAACCGAGCTTGACGGAGATCATATCCGCCCCGAGCGCATCGAGTACTTTGGGGTGCGGGATCGCCTCTTCCATGAACCCGACCTTGAGTTGCTCGTCAATTTCCAGACCGAGATACTCTTTAAGCTTCAAATAGAAGTCCGGAACGGGATTGAAGTCGATCGGCACGCGATCGGCCTCGCGATGCTCGATCGCCGCCACCACCCGCTGTCTCGACGTCCAAACCATAATCTCACCTCGCCCAGTAATACGCCGCGGTCTACTTCAGCATTTCGACCATCGCCTTGCCCATCGCCTCGCCGATCAGGTAGTAGGTCCGCCCGCAACCCATGTAGTGGTATCGCTTGTCCGACATCCGCGCGATCGTGGTTTTGTTGGGGTTCCGCCAGTTCTCGTCGCCGAATTTGTTTATCTCGTCGCGGGTGAGCTTCTTGCCATCGGCCGTCCGTTTAGCCCTCCAGGCTTTCTCTTTTGCCTTGAACGCCCGCCATTTATCGTCGAGAGCTTTGTACCACGGAGGCCAGCACTGCGCGGTTTTCGCAAGCAGTACATTGCCCTTGAACTCCGGGACCGCCGCGACGGCGGCCTGCTGCTTGCGGAACGTCTCGATCCAACCCATAGGCTTGGCGCCGTCGATGCCCATTTCGCCGATGACTACCGGCATTTTCGGGGTCTTGAGCTCCTTACGCAGGTCGCGGATCAGGGCGGATAGTTGTTCGGTGTACTTCGGGTTGCCCCTTCCGCATCCGTCGTTCCAGCCCTGGAACCAGATGAAGCCCGCGATCTCATAGCCCTGCTTCTCGTCATACGAAGGGAAGTACTTCTTGATGTCGCCGGTCACCTTGCGGACCTCGGCGACCATGGCCCGATAGTCCCTACCGTAGGAATCCTTGATCTCCGACAGTTTGGCGCCCGGGTTCTTGACCTTGGCCTGCTCCAGCGCCTCTTTAACTTCGGCATCATCGGGCATGGCGCTGGGTGGACGGAAGGTCCGTTTGACGCTCCTGCCGCCCCAGGCGGCCTTGATCAGCAGCACCTGCTGATCGAAATGGTCGCCCAGAACGTGACCAACTCCCAACTCCGGTCCGAACGCGGCGATGCGGATCCTCTTGTTCTGCGCGTCGCGGGCATTTTTGTCCGACCCGAAATGGACAGTCAGCGGACCGTAGAGCGGATACTTGCTCTTGGGTCCCCTGCCGCCCTTGCACAGGAATGTCACCCAGACGTCATCGCGAACCGTCCACTTTCCGCCGGTCTTGAGGTGCTTGAACTTCGACGCCGTCTTGGGATCAGCCAGGACAGGCTCGAGCGTGCTGGGGGCGGCTTTGCCTTCCATATTCGACTGCCCGGCCAGAATAAACACCTTAACGGGCCCTTTGGCTTTCTCCGCCGCCCCGGCGGAAACTGCGATCATCGCAACGGTACACAGGACCAGGCACACGTTCGCAGAGAATCTCGTCATCGTCATGGTGCATCTCCTTGTTACTTCTTTTCCGGAGTTAGAAGTCTGAACTCCTGCAGGTTCATCGCGTAGCGGCTGCCGGGCGGGTCGGGTTTTTTATGGCTCCAACCGTGCGAGTAACACAACCAGGCGGTCCGCCCGTCTTTGCTGACAAACTTCGTCGGAATGTTCACAAAATAGGCTTGTTGCCCGAACTTCGCCATATAAGACACCAACCGCCACGGGCCGGTAATCTTGTCGGACTCCACGATCCACGTGTCGTAAGGACCGCTGCCCGTCTTTCCGCCATAAGTCACGCACATCAGATATTTCTTCAGCGAGGCGTTGTACATCATCGTCACACATCCGCTGCGGTCGTTCCACTCGACCAGCGGTTTGATTTTCGCAAAGTCCTTAACCCAGATCGGCTTGCCCGCCGGGTCGCGTCCGGCGAAGAACTCATACTTCGTCACATCATTGATATTCTTGACGCTGGGGGTAACGCGCGCCATGTAGATCTGATCGCCGGAAATCCAGCTACACGTCGAATCGCCGCGAGTGGCGCCATGCCCAACCAGGTAGGCCTTACCGTCGGGAGAATGCTCCATGTTCTTCCCGAAATCGACGAAGTGCGGGGCGCCCATCTTCACCCGCGTACCCGGTTTACCCATGGTAATTCGTTTCTCGGACGTGTTCGGGTTGACATTGGGCCACGCCAGGACCGGATCACCATCCTTGCCCGATTCCCCAAACAACGGGCGTTTGGCGGTGAGGGCCTCCGGCATCCAGGTCTTCCCGTGATCTTTGGAGACGTTGAAACCGACGAACGGACCCATCGTATCCCAAGGACGCTTGTGCCAATCCAGCGTGTACGAGCCGTGATACAGAATCCCGTTATGCGCCAGCGTACCGCAGGGATATTGCCCACCATAGGGAAACGGATCGTGCCGGATCACGCCGGCGTTACCGAACTTCAGGTTCATCGGGTCGTCGCCGGTGATGGTGGCGTAACCGGTCACCGGAGGGCATCTCTTACCGAAGTTATACCCGGACCCGCTGAACACCTTGCCGACCTTACCGTCGGTAAAGGGCGAATAGAGATTACCGTCTGCCGCCCAAGACGGATACCACGTGTCAGCCCCCGTATATTCCTTGTGACGTCCGGTGAAAGCGACGCCGGTGATCTGCTTCGATTTTTCAAAGGGGCAGTCTTTCGGCGGCGTCGACGGCCAGACTTTGGGCTCTGCGCCATGTGCGGTCGATATCAACAACAATCCGATCAGTAATGATACAGTTCGACGCATGGGACGACCTTTCATTCCGGTGCAGTTACAGGTTACGGCTGCAGAAGTGCAGGCCCGCGTAGATCTTCAGATCCGTTACTATTCCACGGTTGCGGCAGTCGTCGAGGTAGTCGTGTACTTCGGCAAGGGGCACTTCGTGGACAACGATATTCTCGCTGTCGTCCCCGCCGCCCGGACCGACCTTCTCCAGTTCAGTGGCCAGAAAGAACGTCATTTCCTCGCTGGTGATCCCCGCCGAAGCCACGCCGCAGCACACCCGCTCGATCTTCCCTGGGCGGTAGCCGGTTTCTTCGATCAGTTCGCGGGCGGCGGCGGCTTCCATCGGCTCGTCGCGATGGTCTTCGATGTCGCCAACCAGTCCGGCGGGCAATTCGATTACGGGACCTCCCACGGCCGGGCGGTGTTGCTCGACCAACACAAGCTTACCGTCGTCGGTAACCGGAATCATGCAGACTATACCCGTGGTGTTCTTTCGCTCGACGAATTCCCATCGCCCGCGGGTGACGGCGCGAATGTAGTCGCCTTCCCAGACGATGTGTTTGTCGGCGGCGTTGTTATGTGTCATTGGATTCATGGTCGGTATTGTCGCACGACCACCGCCATGGTGCAATTCTCATCCCCGGAGGCAATTGTCGCAAAAGACGACACATACGCTGAAGCCATCAGCGAATACAAAAAATATCTACCGACTAGCGAGAAGTGAATTCGTCCGGGCGCCAGACTGGCGCCTCGGACAGGGGCTCATCGGCGCAGGACTCGACTATGCATTTGATGCTGGGATCTTCGAGCATGGCCAAGCGGTCCTCGAATACGGCCAGGGCCGCATAGTCGCGCATAATGATTGCCTGGTCGATGTAGAATCGCAGTTTGTTCGCGTTGCTCATTACCGCCCAAGCCTCCAAAAAAAAGGAGCGGCGAGCCGGGAAAGGAGAGAAACCGGCCCGCCGCAGATGCAATCAAAACTGCCTCTCAGACAGTTGTATGGTAGGATGCAAATATCGGTCGGGCAAATCGATCGCAAAAAAACTCACTTGCAACGCATTTTCTTCCGGCGAGAATGGAACTTACAGCCGTTACGCGCATCTAACCAATTTGAGTATTGGTAAATGAAAAGGAGATTGTTATGTCCAAAACTCTTGTAACCGCGTTAGTTATCGTATCGATTGCTTCGAGCCTGT
>CAZSLS010000090.1:0-24241 GCA_964607575.1 uncultured Planctomycetaceae bacterium
GCTTTGGGCGTTTCCGAAACCCTTGTCGACGTACTCCCATCGCATGTAGATCACCCGTCCGTCATCCAGCACGCAAGGGTTGATTTCGTTGACCTGACCGCTCGAAAGACAGCGCATGTTCTTACCGTCGGCATCCATTACGTACAAGGTGGTCACCGTCGCGGGGAAACAGAGAACTGACCGCTGGGAGCGCGTGGAAGCAAACATGATCTTACCGTTGGGCAGATAACACGGGTCAATGTCGTCATAGCCTTGCCCGCAATTCGTACCGCTGAAGCGCCGGATGGTCTCGGCCTCGACGTCTCCACCGAAAGTAATCTGCCGCAGGGCGGTGTTTGCCCTGCGCCCGGTCTTCGGATCGATGTCGATTTCGTAGATGCGGAAGACCCCGCCGTCCTTGACGTCCTTGGCGGCCTTGGCCTTGGCGTGACAGAACAGTATCCTGGTGGCGTCAAACGACAGGTCGAACCGCCCGAACACACCATTGTTCAGTTCCGGAACCAACTCTGTAACTTTACCGCCGGGCGACACCGGCGAAAGGATACAGAGATTACCGCCCGGACCGCCCTTGGTCAGATGCCCGGTGTAAGTGCTGAAGCTGCGTCCCTTTTGCTTTACGAACAGGAGTTTGTCGAATTTCAACGCCGGATGGGCGAGCATCGCCTCGCTCCGCACCGCCGACAACGCCTTTTCGATCTGCTCTTTCTGCTCCGGCGAACCGCCCTTGACCGCCCGCTGTTTCTTGTCCAACTCGTCGAGTTGCTTCAGGAACTGCGGTCCCTTGGGATACCGCGCAGCGAACGTTTTGATATTATCGGCGATCGCCAACTGCAACGCCGCCACATTCACGCTGTTCGACGGCAGGAAGATCATGCGGCACCTGGGCTGAACGCTGTCGAGATTCACTTCGCGCTTATCCGGCCTCCAACCCTTCGGAAACGCCACCGACGACTCCAATCGCAGTTTATGCACGCGCGGGGGCAGACCCTTGCGGGTGAATTTCAGCGTGTGCTTCCCTTTGGTGATCTGAATCTTGCAGGCCTCTTCCCACTCGATACCGTGGAAACCCTCGGCATCTCTGGGCAGATCGTGCTGAGGATGGCGATCCATATAGGGCGGCGGATTACCCGTCACACGTCCGCAAGCCACACCCACGCGACGGTTGTCGAGCCAGACCTCCATCGGCCTCTTCGCCGGCGATCCGTAACAGACATATAGTGTGTAAGTGGTGTCGACGGGGAAGTTGATATCGTATTCGATCGCCCAGGGCAAGCGACCGCCCTTGCCGACCACCAGTTGGGGAAACTTGTCTCGATAATCGGCGTAGATGTCCGGGTTGGCGAAAACTTCGGCGTTGCCCCGATCGAAGGTCCAGGCGGAAATCTGGAATGATCCGGGTGGTTTGGGCCGTTTCGGCGCGGCATGAGCGGTCGACAGCGCGACGCACGCGACAACAAACACAGTCAACGTCAATCGCCCGGATCGCCTCGGTAGATACGATTCGTTCCTCATCGCCAGTCTCCCTGAAAAGCAGCTAATCAATCTTATCTGATGCCTGATACTACTATGAGTTCATCTCGCCCGGCGGTCGGCTACTTCGCAACCAGCGGCGGAAGGCGGAAGTCCGGGTGGTCCTTGTCGCTGATGCCCCTCTTGCCCCTGTACGTACCGTAGTACGGGGTGTTGGCGTCGATCCAGGTTACAATCCTCACAAATTCAGCCTGCGTGATCTTGCCTTTGCAGGGGGCTTTGCGAATTTGGGCAGCCAGTTTGCTCAGATGCGATCCGAAACTCAGCGGCGGTAAGGGGCGGAAACCGGACCTTCCGAATCCACAGTGCCTTACGCTGACCAGGCCCCGACCGTAGATATTCTCGTAGGAGCGGTTCCACGTTTCCGTCGGCTCGCCGGTGAGGTCGAGGCGACCCTTGGGACTCGACCCGCTGTGACAACCGACACAATGCTTGTCCAGGACCGTCTGGACGTCCGATTCATAATGGACCATGCGAGGGCCCGCATCGCCGGGTTGGGGGGCAAGCGCCTGGGCGGGTGCGTTCATAGCCTGCGGACGGGCGCCCGCAATCGCCGGCGCCTTCCTGCGCTTCTCGTGGCATCCGATACAGGACCTGTTCTCGCCGGACATTACGTTTATGAACGTGGGCATGTGCTGCAACTGCATGTAATTCTCATCAAGCACCTGAAAGAAGATGTTTTCTCTGGGCGATACTGTGAAATAAGCCGATCCGTCTTCGTGGACCTTCGCAACACCATAGACCTTCTTGCGATGGACATTCCCCGCCAGACCGATTCTGAAGACACCGTTCTCCGCCCAGGGCCACGGAAGAGCGCCCATCACCCGCACGTACTTCGCCCGACCGCGCTCGATGCCCGTCATTCCCTCGTACACGTCCTGGATAAACACCATGCCCGGTTTCTCTTTTGTCGCGGAGCCCGTCTCGGATGAGGCGATATTCGTGGGCTTGCGGCGCGGGCGAAGCGGTGTCGGCTGGAAACAGGATATCTCCGGGTCGCCATAGATCTTGGCGCGGTTGCCCCATTTATCCAGCGCGTAGATCCCGTATCTCGCCGGTTTCTTCTTCTCCTTGCCTTTGGGCTTGGCGCCGGGCTTGGCGCCGGGAATGTGAGAAACGAGAAAGAACTTATCCGAAAACGGGTGGGGCTCCAGGAAGTAGCCCATATCCCATCTGGACGTGTACATACACGGATAGCCGATCTCCGGCGTGATGCAGGTCATGGCTTCGGGACTGCGGCGCGTCGTGCGAGTATCGACCATTATCACCGGACCGCCCGCCCGCCCGCAGTGCGGGTTACCGACCGTCACAAAACTCCGGCTGCCCGGAACACTGCGAGGATGCAGCATCCCCGACGGGCGGAGTATGCTGTTCTTGTACACGTGATCCACGCCGCTGCCGTCCGGGCGCACCGCCCAGAGAGCCTGCCCGTTGCCCAGACCCTTGTCCACATATTCCCAGCGCGTGTACGCGATGCGGCCGTCATCCAACAGGGACGGGCCCATTTCGGTAAGCGGGCTCGACGAGAGGCGGCGCACGTTCTTACCGTCGGCATCCATCACGTACAGATTGGTGACCGTCGCGGGGAAACAGAAAACGTTCTGCATCGACCGGGTTGAAACGAACAGGATCTTACCGTTGGGCAGATACACCGGATCGGTATCGTGGAAGATGGCCCTGCTGTGCCCGCTGCTGCGGCAGTTCCGGGCCGCTTTGGCGGTGGCGTCGTCGATGAACGAGAGCTGCCGCAACCCCTGTCCGTCGATACCGACCTCGTAGATGCGGAATCCCTGGTCTTTCTTCCTGTATCCGAAGACCACTTTCTTTGCATCGAACGCCAGGTCGAAGCGGCTGAACACGCCGGCACCGAGTTCACCGGCAAGAGAGGTGATCTTGCCCTCGGGACTCACCGGCGAAAGAATGCAAAGGCTGGAAGTCGTCTGCTTCTGGTGGTGATCCTCGTAGATATGACCGCCGACAGGTTTCTTCTTGACGAACAGGAGTTTGTCGAACTTCAGCGCCGGATGGGCCAGCATCGCTTCGCGCCTCAGCGCCGCCAGTGCGCCCTCGGTGGGACTTTCGCCCCCGGGCTCGCCTTCTTCGCCCGCCCAGGTTCTAAACGACGAGGCCCCCCTCCCCCCCGACCTACTGGAAACCGTGTGGGGCTTTTTGTCCAACTCCTCCAGCCGTTTGAGGTACTGCTCGCCGGCGGGATATCGCGGGCCGAAGGTCTTGATCATGTCCTGGATCGCGATCCGCAACGCCCCGATGTTAACCGCGTCGGGAGGCAGAAACACGCTGCGCTGCCTGATCGGGACTTTGTCGAAGTGCGGCATCTTGCGCGGAGGCTGCTTCCAACCCTTGGGAAAACCCGCCGACGAGCCCAGACGCAGGGTTATCAGACTGGGCAGCGGGCCGCTTCGGGAAAACTTCAGCGTGTGCTTGCCCTTGGCGATCGACATTTTGACAAGCTTCCCATCCTTACAGAACCCTTCCCACCTCTTCGGAGCGCCGCTGCTGTTCGACGTGAATATGACAGGCTGCTCGTGGGGCGCCGAACCGAAGCCCACGCCAACGCAGCACATGCCCATGGATTTATCGTCTAGAAAGACCTCCACGGGCCTGGCGTCGGCCGCCGCGTAACTGACATGAAGCGTGTATTCGGCGTCGACGGGGAAGTCGATATCGTATTCGACCACTCCGGCGGCGCCCTGTCCTGCTTCGCTGCCCACTACCGGTCCATTATCGGCATATTTGTCGGGACTTGCATAGATCACGGCGTTTCCACGATTGAACGTCCAGGCGGGAATTTCCAAGGTTGCCGCAGACCTGCCCTGGCGTTCGGGCTTGACCGGAGCCCGCAAAGACGCGACGTCAACGTTGCTGGGACTGGTCAATGCCTTACGATATTTTGCGGGGACGCTTTCAATATCCCGCACTTTGTACACCGGCGGTTTCCAATCTTCGGGAAATGGCGCCGCCGTCTCCAAGCGCAGCGTCACCAGGTGAGGCAGCAGTCCGCGACTGGTCAGGACGAGCGTATGCTTGCCGGCCTTTGCATTTCCATTCCTTACCGACGCCAGAGAGGCGGGCGCTCCAAATCGATTGCGAAGCGTCTGCCACCTCGCGCCGCTGCTCTTGGACGTGGGGATGTTCGGCTTGGCGGACGACGCCGAAGTCAAGCTTATCGCGGTGCAGCACTTGGCTATGTCCCGGGTGTCGAAAAAGACCTGTACCGGACGCGCGTCGGCCGTCGCGTAACGGATTTGAAGCGTGTACCTGCCATCGACGGGGAGGTCGACGTCATATTCGACCGACCAGCCCCAGGGCTGGCGCGGTCCACTGACCACCACCGGTCCGGCGTCGGCGTACTTGTCCGGATCTGCATGGATCTGCGCATTTCCCCGAGCAAACGACCAGGCGGGAATCACCAGAGTTCCGGCATCGACCGGGACCACCGGCAGCACGACGGTCGAAATGGCGAGTAATGTCAACGTCAACGGGCGTAAACGCCACGACAACTGCGATTCAGTCTTCATCACAAGTCTCCTTGAAGAGAAGAACGTAACTGATCTTCTCTGATACCGAATATCATTATAATAAGTTTATGTCGGGGTGCGGAAAGGATTTCTCTTCTTCTGGAACCGGACCCATACTTCAGTGTATAAGAGTCCACTTCCCCAGCAGGAGCATCATAATGACAAAGCGGAACTCGGTGGTCTGCCTGACGTTATTTGTCCTTACCGCTACTGCGGCGGCCGAAGAGCACGACTACTACAAGTATCTGCGCTATCCGAAGAAACTCTTGAGCGGAGTTGGACGGAACAAGGTCGCCCAGGAAGGCGGCGCCGACGCCGTCGGTTACCAGCGCCGCACGGTGCAGTGGTGGCCGCGCAAGGGACAGGACATCGTCGATATCCCCAAGGGCGCTCCACTGCGGACATGGACGCGGAACAAAGGTCAAGAGGACCCCGAAGCCCTGGCCGGCGTCTGTCGAAACTGGACCACCTCGGACAGCGAGACTTTCAAGGCACACTTGATCGGCTTTCGGGGCTTCGGCGTACCGACCATTGACCCACGTCATAATTTCATCCTCGCACCGGCTGCGGTTCTGCGCATGGAAAACGGCGAGCGGCGCGCCGTTCTGGCATACCGACCTTACAGCATGATGGTCAGCGAAGCCGACCACAGTTTCATCTTCAAGACCTGGGAAAAGGCCTTCGCCAAACTCCAGGCCGCGGCGTCCCGGGAAAAATACGGTTCGGACACCAAGAATAAGAACACCAGCGCCAAACACCTGGTCCTGGAGACGAAGCATTTCCGTTTCCACTCGGACGCGGAGACCAAACACAGGACCTTGTGGTGGGTGCGTCCCCACGAACCGAAAAAGCAAAACCTCTACCGCAAGGCGTCGCTCGAGTTCGCCGAGAACATGTGGACCCACATAGAGGCCTCCGGGTCCTCGATGCCCTACTGGCGAAGGAAAGGCCCGAAGCGCAAGTACGCTGTCCGCATCATGCTGACCGTCTCGGGCGGATGGGCCGGCGGCGGTTTCGGCACGTGCAGCCTTCGCGACAATACGGGCGGACCGCGGAATCTGGGCCTGTCCCACGAGTTCTACCACGGACATCCGACCGGCGGCTGGCAGATGAACTATTTCGGCGAGATACTCTGCCACGGAGGGCGCCACTTCAATATCCCCGGCGAAACGATGATGTTCAGCGGCAATTTCTGCTATCCATGGCGCAGCGTCAACTGCACGCAATACCAGTCGCCGCTGTGGTGGTCCGCCCTCGGCGATAATCCCAACTGGGGCTACGGGGCCATTTCGGTCGTTCCGTGTCTGGCGTCAGCGGTCGAACCGACCCCCTACCACACTGTCGCCCGGCTAGGCCAGGAGCGAGGCCTGTGGAAGAACGGTATCAGGGGCTTCGGCGATTTCTTCGGCGAATACGCGGCGAGAATGGCGACCTGTGACTTCGTGATGCAGTACGCGATCCGAAGCAAGTATGGGATGCCGGAGATGAGCTACTTGTATCCCGTCTACGGACAGCCCGCCCGATACCGCATCCCCAACAGCGAAACGCCGAGAACGTATGGATTCAACCTTGTCCGGCTGGTTCCGGATAAGGGCGCCTCAGAGGTCGCGGTCGATTTCCAGGGCCTTGGCGAGGCGAACTACGCCGACTGGCGCGCCTGCATCGTGGCCGTCGACGGCGACGGGCGGGCGCGATACAGTCCCCTGTGGAACAAGGGAAAGATGAGCTTTCGCCTCAAGCCGACGGACAAGCACTTCTGGCTTACCGTTGCGGCCACGCCGTCGGCCATGCCGCTGCCGGGGCCCTGCGGTCACATCCTTGCCGGGGAGGGCGCCCCGCGCTATCCGTGGGAAGTTACCTTGAGCGGGTGCAAACCGGGCAGCCCCCACCGCAGACAGGGCGACGTGATCAATCTTGATGAACTGTACGCCATGAACAACGGCAACAAGTACAAGGGCTATCCCGTCAAGAGTGAAGTGCCCATTGGCCTTGCGGAGAAAGACGGCGAGCTCGCTCAGAAAAAACTCGCCGACATGCTGCAGCGTATCACCGCGGCGGAGGAGGCCCAAAGCAAGAGAATCGAATCGGGCGAATACGACAAGCGATATTGGTGGGAACAGGGGAAGATAAAGATATTCGAAGAGCTGACCCGGCGGGTGAAGTTCCTGCAGCGGAACGCTAAAGGCCACCTCCACCAGAATGGTGGCGGCTTTGTGGCGGACAATGCGCGCGTGGCGGTGACGGCATACGTGGGCCCAAACGCGATGGTACTCGACGGCGCACGCGTGGAAGACAATGCGTGCATCCACGAACACGCCGTCGTGCATGGCGAGAAAACCGTCATTCGCCAAAACGCCAAGATCGGGGGAAAGGCGTGGGTGTTCGGGGACATCACCGTCGGAGGCAATGCACGCGTCCTGGAATCGGCCACAGTCACTACCATCGGACGAACCCGAACGTCGCACCCCGAAGGCCAGGGCGAAATAACCGGCAGCGCGGTTATCAAGGGCGAACATATTCTCAGGCTTTGTCGGGCGAAGGGTCAGGTACTGACCGGCGGCCTGGTCATGGACTACACGCCCGGAGTTTCAGGCACTGTGGGATACGGAAATCTCATTCCGGGCATCATTAACCTCGAAAGCGGCGTCTTCAAGTGTGGAAGGATCCACGGGCGCAAGGGACTCAAGGGCGGAAAAGACGCCGGAGCCATCTACGCCAATTGGGAATTCAATCGGCCGAAAACTTTCCTGCTTGAGGACTCCTACGTCAACAATAACGGGCGCCTGTACGGTGAGCCGACATTCGCCGACGACGGGGATCGCAAGTGCATCGTCTTCAATGGAACCGATCAGTACGCCGAAGCGCCGCCGTCCGTGGCGGATTTCGGGGAGTTGACTGTTGATATGATGGTCAAGCGGTCCGGAGACACCGGCGGACGCCTCTTTGATTTCGGTACGGGCGTCAATGAATGCTTCTACCTGTCGATCGGCGTGCGAAACGGTAAACCGAACCTTACCGCCAGGCACAAGGGTAAGAGCTACAGCGTTACCGCATCTCAAGGCATCGGCGCCGGTAAGTGGGCACGCATACGCCTCGAATTGGACGGGAAGACAGCTTCGATCTACGTCGACGGGAAGCAGGTCGCCAGGAAAGTTTTCCCGTTCGCGCCGCGCGACGTGTTCATCGGCGATTGTCCCGAGGGTAACTTCATCGCCCGAGGCAGGGACAAAGGCGAGTTCTTCAAGGGGCAAATCGATCACTTTCGCATATACCGCAAAGTTCACAAAGAATTCGACGCGATCGGACCGGCGCCGTCCGCGATTTTGCAGATCCCGGAGCGGCCCGCCAAGGACGCCACAGAACCGAAGAACTCCCGGAAACCCGCGCGATATCACACCACCGCCGACTGGGACAACCGCCTCCGGGAAGAGATCAAGGGCGAGGTCCCACTGATGATGAAGGAATGGCTTAAGAGGGTGCGAGGATACTAGAAAAGGAAATTCCATGAAGACGAGACTGACATTGACGATCGTTCTGGCGGGTCTGGTGCTGACGGGCAACGCATCGGCGGAGCACGACTACTACAAGAACCTGCGCTATCCCAAAGGGCTCGTTCCGGGCGTGGGCGTTAACAAGGTCGCCCAGGACGGCGGGCCCGGAGCCATCGGCTACAAGCGACGAACGGTTCAGTGGTGGCCTCGCAAGGGGCAGGACTTCGTCGAGATCCCCCAAGGCGCGCCGCTGCGCACCTGGACGCGAAATAAGGGACAAGAAGACAGAGAAGCCCTGGCGGGGCTCGCCCGCAACTGGACCGCTACGGATCCGGAGAAGTTCAAGGCGCACCTCATAGCTTTCCGAGGATTCGGTACGTCATCCGCCGACACGCCCCGCATCCCCGCGGCTGTCTTGCGTCTGGCCAACGGCAGGCAGCGGGCTGTTATCCGTTTTGCGCCCGTCAGCCGGATGATCAGCCGCGAGGACCGGGATTTTATCCACAAGGTTTGGGAAGAAGTCTACCCGAAACTCTACGCGAAGATATCCAAGGAAGAGCGTCCCCTGGGCACAGACCTCCCGCTGAAACACTGGAAAGCACTTCCAGTGAGATTTAACGCCATGGGGCCCTGGAAGGACGCGAACGCCAAGTATCCCCTGTGGGGCGAGAAGAATGATCGCATCATCTTCGAGACCCGGAACTTCCATCTAACGGCAGGTACGAAAGGCGGGGCCCGGCCTCCGGCCTGGGTGCGACCGAACAACATCGAGGGTCAGAACCGTTTCCGCAGGGATATCTTTGAGTACATCGAGAATTTCTGGACCTACGTAGAGGCAGCCGGCCACTCCATGCCTTTCTGGCACCGACCGGGTCCTAACAGGAAGTACACCATTATCGTGACTCCGGGCGGCTCGGGCGTAGGTGATTACCACTGCGGCATTGGCAACGCCAATACCGTTGCGCTGGCGCACGAGTTCTTCCACAGCCAGCCGCTTGGCGGTTGGCGGCCCTTCCATTACATCATGGGCAACGCCGGGCAGCACACGGGACATCCGGGTGAGCTGCAGATGTTCACGGGCAATTTCCGATATCCCTGGCGCTACATAAATCGCATGGGATACCAGTCGCCCATGATGTTTTTTGTTCTTGGTGACAACCCCAACTGGGGCTACGGGATCCAGGTGGTGATCGGGGGCCTCGCCGCCGCCGTGGAGCCCACGCCCTATCACACAATCGCCATGGCCGGGCAAAAGAAGGGCCTCTGGAAGAACGGGGTGAGGGGGTTCGGCGACTTCCTCGGCGAGTACGCGGCCCGAATGGCCACCTGCGATCTCATCGAACAATTCATGATCAGGTGTAAGTACGGGATGCCCGAGACCAGTTACCTGTATCCCGTGTACGGACGCGAGAATCGCTATCGGATCTCCAACGCCGAAGCGCCCCGGTGGACCGGATACAACATCATCCGTCTGAAGCGGGACGAAGACGCCAAGGAGATCACCGTTGATTTCCAGGGCATCCATAACCCGACGCTGCATTCCGACTGGCGCGCGTGCATTGTGGCCGTCGACGGTGAAGGCTGGGCACGCTACAGCCCCCTGTGGAACAAGGGCAAGATGGTCTTCGCCCTCAAGCCGACGGACAAGCGCCTGTGGCTTACCGTGTCGGCGTCCCCGAGTGCGTTTCCGGTTCAGGAACCGCACGACCCGCGCGTGCATTGGATGAACATGTACCTCTCGGGCATCCACGCCCCACGGCATCCATGGGAGGTGACGTTGACAGGGTGCAAGCCGGGCACCCCGCACCGCAAACATGGCGACATCATCGATTTCGAGGAACTCTATCCCAAAATCGATGGCGGTAACACGTACTTGAACTGGCCCGTGAAGCATGAAGTGCCTATCCCGCTGACGGAAAAAGACGGTAAGCTGTCGCAAGAGAAGTTGGCGGCCATGGCGCCTCGAATTGAGGCTTCTTCCAAGGCATTGCAGGAGAATATTAAGGCGAGGAAGACCGGAGGCTATTATGCGAACAAGAAGGGCATGGGACTGGAAGCTCTGGGCCGCCGGGTGAAATTCCTCCAGCGAAACGCCAAGGGGCATCGCCACGAAAACGGCGGCGGGTTCGTGTCGGACAACGCGAAGGTTTCCGCGTCCGCTTACGTCGGCCCGGATGCGATGGTGCTCGACGGCGCATGCGTCAAAGACAACGCCTGCATCAAGGAGTTCGCCGTGGTTTTCGGACCGAAGACGGTTGTTTCGGGCAATGCGAAGATTAGCGGGCGGGCGTGGGTCACCGGAGACCTCGAGGTCAGCGGTGACGCGCGGATCCTGGAAGCCGCCACGGTTACCACAAGCTGGCACGAGACGTGGGGACGCGGTCGGCTACACGAAGGGCAGGCCAAGATCAACGGCACGGCGGTGATCAAGGGCGAGCATTTTCTGCTCCTGTGTTTCGCCACCGACCAGACACTCACCGGCGGCCTGGTAATGGACTATGTCGCGGACGTCAGGAACACCAGCAGCGGTGTTTTCAAGCAAGGGAGATTCTATCGGGCGCACGACCGATATGACCGGGCCCCGGGATTCGGCGGCGGAACCGATGCCGGCGCGCTGTACGCCAACTGGCAGTTCAACCACGCCAAGACCGTGCTGCTGGAGGATTCGTACGTGAACAACAACGGGATTCTTCACGGGCGGCCGGGGTTTGCAGACGAGGACGATGGGCTGCACAAGTGCATCGTATTCAATGGAAACAATCAGTACGCCGAAGCACCTCCGTCGGTGGCGGATTTCGGCGAGCTTACTATTGATACGATCGTCAATCGCTCCGGTGGCGGGCGAATCTTTGATTTCGGGACGGGCGCGGACGAGTGTTTCTACCTGTCGATAGACGCGAAAGACGGTAGACCGAGCCTTACCGCAAAGCACAAGGGCAAGAGCTACAGTCTCACCGCATCACAAGGTCTCGCCGCCGGTAAGTGGGTCCGCGTGCGTCTGGAAATGGACGGAGAAACCGCTTCCCTCTACATCGACGGGAAGAAAGTCGCCGGAAAGGCTTTTGCCTTCGCGCCGCGCGACGTGTTCATCGGAGACCGCCCCGAGGGCAACTTCCTCGCGCGGGGACGTGATAAGACCGAGTTTTTCGCGGGCAAGATGGACCACTTCCGCATCTACCGCAAGGTTCACAAGGATTTCGGCGCTGTACCCCCCCCGCCGGCGGCCCTGACGGTTATGTCCGAATGGTCCGAGAAAGACCAGGTGCGCCACGACGACTGGGCAAAACGAAGAAAGGCAAAGGAAACCGAAATCAAGGCCGGTAAGTACGGGGAAATACAGAAGGAGATCAGGAAAGTTCAGCGGGACAAGACCATGGACGCCGCCAAACGCGACGCCCGTATCAAGAAGCTGCAGAGAGAATCCCAGGCCATTCGCGAAAGCGCCCTGAAGGCCGCCGGCCTGTCCGGAAGAAATCCTTATCTCGGCAAGACCGCCGCCGGACTATACAAATTCCAGAAGAGCCTGAAATACCACACGACCGCCGACTGGGACCACAGGATTCAAGGCCAGAAGGAAGGCAAGA
Organism: uncultured Planctomycetaceae bacterium; assembly: GCA_964607575.1. Classification (GTDB taxonomy): domain Bacteria; phylum Planctomycetota; class Phycisphaerae; order SM23-33; family SM23-33; genus BS750m-G57. The sequence goes on from CAZSLS010000090.1 coordinate 12,145, forward strand.
CCCCGCCAAAGGCCAAGAAGTGGCTCGACAGGGTCAGGGGATACTAGACAAGGAATACCATGAGAACAAGACTGATTCTGACGGTGGCCCTCGCGGGCCTGATGATCGCCGGGTCCGCAGCGGCGGAGCATGATTACTACAAGTATCTGCGCTATCCGAGCAAACTCGCTCCCGGCATCGGTCGGGACAAAATCGCCCAGGAAGGCGGGCCCAAAGCCGTCGGATACAAGCGGCGCACGGTGCAGTGGTTCCCGCGAAAGGGACAGGACATCATCGACATTCCCAAGGGGGCGCCGCTGCGCGTCTGGACGCGGAACAAGGGCCAAAAAGATCCCGAAGCCCTGGCGGGCATCTCCCGGAGTTGGACCGCCTCAGATCCGGAGAAGTTCAAGGCGCACCTGGTGGGTTTCAGGAGTTTCGGCACATCGAGCATTGATCCCTCTCCCAAGATCAACCAGCCCCTCATCCCTATCGCCGTCCTGCGTATGGAAAACGGCGAGCTGAGGGGGGTTCATAACGCCCGGTTCCACAGCGCTATGGTCAACGCCGAGGACACCAGGTTCATTCACAAGGTCTGGGAAAAAGAGTTCCCCAAGCTCTACGCCAAGATCTCGCATGAGCCGTCCCTGCCCAGGGCACACAACGACATCCCGCTGAAACTCTGGGAAGCAGAACGCACGAAATTCTACGCGATCGACTCCGGAAAAGATGCGAAGTACCCGCGTTGGGGCCGCCGCGGCTCGACGCTGGTCTTCAATACCCAGCACTTCCACTTCATCGCGAACCCGACAATCTGGGGCGGGCACTGGGGGCAACCCGCCAACTGGGTGCGACCGGGCAACATCAAGCATCAGAATCTTTACCGCAAGAACATCTTCGAGTTCGCCGAGAATATGTGGGCCTATATAGAAGCCGCCGGCGGATGCATGCCCTTCTGGCGTATTCCCGGGAAGAACTACAAATTCATCGTCCAGGTACGCGGCGGCGGGTCGGCGGGAGGATGGATGCACTGCGGTATCGGCGACGCCAACATCGCCGCGCTAGGACACGAGTTCGGCATGCCGTGCGGCGCCTGGGGCGGGTATTTCCTGTTTACCCAGGGCAATGCGACCCAGCACCTGGCTGTCCCGGGCGAAATGCAGGTGTTCAGCGGTAATTTTTGCTACCCCTGGCGCAACGTGAACCGCAGCGGATATCAATCATCCATTTGGTTGTTTGTACTCGGGGACAACCCGCACTGGGGCTACGGAATCCCGGTGGTGCTGGGAGGCATGGGCAGCGCCGTGGAGTGGACGGCGTATCACACAGTTGCCCGGCTCGGTCAGGAAAGAGGCCTCTGGAAAAACGGTGTTCGAGGGTTCGGCGACTTCTTTGGCGAGTATGCGGCGCGCATGGTCACGGTCGATATCGTTGAGCAGCACATGCTCCGCAGCAAGTACGGTATGCCCGAAGTCAGCTCCGTGTATCCTGTGTACGGGCATAAGAATCGCTACCGGATTTCCAACGCCGAAGCACCCAGGTGGTGTGGATACAACATTATTCGTCTGAATCCGGATAAGGACGCAAAGGAGATCGCGATTGATTTCCAGGGCATATACGATCCGGAACTTCATTCCGACTGGCGTGCGTGCATCGTAGCGGTCGACGGGGCGGGGCGGGCTCGCTACTCACCCCTCTGGAACAAGGGGAAGATGAACTTCACACTCAAGCCTTCCGACAGGCGCCTGTGGCTTACGGTTTCCGCCAGTCCCAGTAAATTTCCCATTTTGGAATCGGGCGCGCCGGACATGACGTGGCACATGCTGGGCGTCAACGCCCCGCGTTATCCGTGGGAGGCGACTTTCACCGGATGCCGCCCCGGCACGCCGCACCGCATGCAAGGAGACGTGGGGAATCTCGACGAACTGTACTCCATAAACAATCAGAACAAGTATTTGGACTACCCCACCAAGTGGGACGTGCCTATCCCCCTGGACGATGAAGAAGGCAAGGACGCCCAGGAGAAGCTCACGGCGATGCGGGCCCGTATCCAGGCCGCGGTAAAGGAAATCAAAGATAAGATTGCAGCGGGCCGGTACGGCGAGAACGGATGGTGGACACAGCGAAAACTGGAGATACTGGATAACCTCGCTACGCGCGCCGCGTTCCTGCAGCGCAACGCCAAGGGGCGCCGCCATCCTAACGGCGGCGGTTTCGTGTCGGACAACTGCCAGGTCGCCGCAACGGCTTACGTGGGCCCTGATGCGATGGTCCTCGACGGCGCGACCGTAAAAGAAAACGCCTGCATCAAGGAGTTCGCCGTTGTTTCCGGGCCGAAGGTCGTCGTTTCCGGCCACGCCAAGATCGGCGGGAGGGCGTGGGTGTCCGGAGAGATCAAGGTCGGCGAAAACGCCCGTATCCTGGAAGGCGCCACCGTGACAGCGATCCATCGCAGGCGCACCCGCCTTTTCGAAGGCCAGGCCGTCATCACCGGCAGCGCGGTCATAAAGGGCGACCCGTTCCTGTATCTCGGGTACGCCGACAACCAGACAATCGCCGGCGGGCTGGTCGTGGACTACGGAGCCACGGTGACCAACAAGAGGCCCGGCGTGTTCAAGCACGGGAGGTTCTATCGGGAGATCGCCAGAGTCGACAAGGCCCCGGGCTTCAACGTCGGAGTCGACGCCGGGGCTCTATATGCCAACTGGCAGTTCAACCAGCCCAAGGCCGTCCTGCTCGAGGACTCTTACGTAAACAACAACGGGATCCTCTACGGAAAACCGGCGTTTGCCGAAGACGGCGAACGCAAGTACATCGTCTTCAACGGGACCGACCAGCACGCAGAAGCCCCGCCGACGGTGGCGGATTTCGGGGAACTGACTATCGATATGCTGGTCAACCGCTCCGGCGACAAGGGCGGACGGTTGTTCGACTTCGGGACCGGCGCCGACGAGCGCTTCTATCTGGAGATCGCGCAGAACGGTAAACCGACACTTAACGCAAAGCATAAGGGTAAGAGCTACAGCGTCTCCGCGTCGCAAGGCGTAGCTACAGGCAAGTGGGCTTCAATGCGCATCGAGATGGACGGGGAAACTGCTGCAATCTATATCGACGGAAAGAAAGTCGCCGGAAAGGCATTCGCATTCGCGCCTTGCGACGTGTTCATCGGAGATCGACCCGAGGGTAACTTTATCGGTTGCGGACGGAACAAAAAGGAGTTCTTCGCGGGTAAGATGGATCACTTCCGCATATACCGCAAGGTACACGACGATTTCGACGCGCTCGGCCCGCCGCCGTTTGCGCTGACACAGATGGCCGACTGGTCCGAGAAAGACCAGGACCGCCACGATGCCTGGGAAGGGCGAAGAAGGGCCAAGGAAGCCGAACTGAGAGCAGATGACAAGTACGTTCAGTTGCAGGAGGATATAAGGAAGCTATATACGAAGCGATCGGCTCTAGACGATACCACGAAGCTTAAAGAACTCGAGACCGCTTCCAGGAAGACCGATCAGGCGAAACAGGCTATCGATCGGAAAATCCACGATGAACTCAGGAAACTCACGCAAACACAGGACACCGAAGCCGAGAAGGCAATCAAGGCCTTGAATGAGAAGATCAAGGCCATCACGAACGAACTCCGGAACAATGTCGAGCGAAAGAAGGTGGAAGAAGAGATCCGCACGTGCGAGAAGAAACGCAGAGAGGTCGACACCAACGCACGCGAAAGCTCGAAGCTCAAGGAAATGTCCACCAAGGCCGATTCAGCCGACAAGAAGAAACTGGAGGCCGAAGAGAAGGTAAAGGAACTTCCCGGACTCAAGAAGCTCCTGGCGCAGGCTGAGAAGGAAAAGGACGACAAGAAGAAAAGGGAGCTTCGCGACAAGTACAACCGCCTTCTCACTGCAAAAAGGGCTTCCGACCCCGAGTGTCAGAAGGCCGGCGTCGCAAGCCGGCGGATCAGGCGGACGCTCCAGGAAGCCCAGAGGCGGGAATTCGAGAATCACCCCGGGCGCAAACAAGTGGCAAGAGAGTTTAACAGGCTCAGAAAGAAGCTCGACGCCCTTACCACCAGACTCAGGGAATCACATCCGGAACTCTCGAAACTACAGACGTCCGTCAGGGCAAAACAGGCCGCCATGCACAAGGCGAGAAAGCAGATAGAAGATCGCCTGCGCAAAAAGGCAGCGGGGGATATCAAGAAGGCCGACACCGCACGCACCGCAGCCAGGCAGACCATTGCGGATGAAAGGAAACGCCTTGAGGAGAAAAGGAAGAACGGCAAGGAGTTTGCGGAAATAACCGCCCGTATTGGAAAACTGTATAAGGAATCGAATACCCTGCGTAATGACGCCCTGAGAAGCGCCGGTCTGTTGGGGAGAAATCCTCATCCCGGCGCCGATGCGGCCAGGATAAAGGGCTTCCAGCAGAAGATGAAGTATCATACCACCGCAGACTGGGACCATCGCGTCCCGGAGGAGGTCAACGATAAGGTCCCACCGAAGCTGAAGAAGTGGCTGAAAGATGTGAGGGGATACTAGGAATCTGGAATTCCCGGCCCAAAGGAGACAGTAGCCCATGAACCGGAGCAAAGGACGCACTATCGCGAGCAACATCTTGTCCGCCTGCTTGTCCCTGGCGTGCCTTGTCGGCGCTGGTTGGACGACTCGCGCCACCGCGGCGCCGGCGAAGGTGTCGTTCGAACGCGAGAAGTTTACGATCGACAAACGCCCGGCGTTCACTATCTCGCCGGCGAAGAAACTCGCCGGGCCTACGCCGTGGGTGCTGTATGCCCCGACACTGGGTAGAGGCTTGCCCGGGAAAGCCGAGCATTGGATGTTTCGACAGTTTCTCGAAGCGGGGATCGCGATTGCGGGCGTCGACGTGGGCGAGTCCTATGGCAGCCCGAAGGGGCGGGCAACCTACAACGCCTTGCACAAACGGCTCACGGAAAAGCATGGGTTTGCTCAGAAGGCGTGCCTGCTGGCGCGAAGCCGAGGCGGGCTGATGCTCTACTGCTGGGCCGCCGAAAACCCCGAGAAGGTCAAATGCGCCGCCGGAATTTACCCCGTCTGCAACATCGCCAGTTATCCCGGCCTGAAGCGAGCATGCGGCGCGTACGGTCTGACCGCAAAGCAGTTGGAAACCGATCTGAGCAAGCACAACCCGCCCGATCGGCTAGCCGAACTGGCCAAAGCGAACGTGCCGATCTTTCACATCCACGGCGATGTCGACAGGGTCGTACCGCTTGCGGCGAACTCCGGACTGCTCGCCAAGCGCTACAAAGCCGCCGGCGGTAAGATGGAACTGCTCATCGCCAAAGGCCAAGGCCACAACATGTGGCGCGGCTTCTTCGAGTGTCAGCAACTCGTTGATTTTGTCATCAAGCACGCCGTCGCCGTGGCGAATCCGCTGGCCAGGACGATCCAGGTCGGCGGAGTGACGTTCGACCCGGCCTCGCCGCCGAAACCGCTTGTTACCCGCCGCGACCTCGGGCTCGTGACGGCGCCGGCGGTCGAGGGCCAATTAGTGCACGAATCGAAGCAGAACCTCTTCGAAACGCGGGCGACGATCACGCCCGGCGGCGACTACCTGCTGATGTTCCCCGAGGGCAAGCACTACGGCGGTCGCAAGGGGAAGGTCAACACGATGATCGCCTATCGCTCTTCCGATAAGGGCAAGACCTGGACCGGGCCGAAGGCAGCGTTCAACATCGACTATTCCCAGCACGGATTCATTCCGCTGATCCCCCGCGGCACGAAGCGGATCTACGCGTTCGGCACCCAGCCGATAGAAGGGAAACGTGAAGGCAGGGAGAATTGCCCGATTGGCTTCCGGTACTCCGACGACGACGGGCGGACCTGGTCGAATGTGACGCTCATCCGCCCGAAGAACAACCCCGATTTCCTGGGCATGTCGGTGATGCGGATGTGCGAGACCGACGCGGGGACGTGGCTGCTGGGCTCCCACGAGGGGCGCTGGAAGCGAACGCCGAAGGGCCCGGTGGGCACGCGGGCCTACGTGCTGCGGAGCGAAGATAAGGGTAAGACATGGACGGTTCTGCCCGGCAAGCGGCCCGGCGGATGGTATCTCGAAAAGTTCGAGCGATTGGACGAGCCCCGCCCGATCAACCTTGGCGGTGGGAAAGCCATGATCCTTGCCCGCTCGTGTGAAGGGCACCTTTTTGAAACCCGTTCAAATGATGACGGTAAGACGTGGTCCAAGCCCAAGCCGACCGCACTGGTCCACCCCGACGCCCCGCCGATGCTCTTTCACCACCCTGACGGCAAGACGCTCATCGCCTTCCACCACAACCGCCATTCGGGGGGGCATTTCAAGCAAAGCGATCGCAGCGAAATCTGGGTATCGCTCTCGGCGGACCAGGGGCAGTCCTGGTCCGAACCGCGTTTCGTATTCGCCAATGCCCTGGCACCAAAGAAGCAAAGTGGCTGGTACAATCACCAGTGTTCCTACATGGACATGTTCGCCGACGGGCAGGATCTCCACCTGTTCATCCCTCACCGCTGGAAGCGGGCAATGCACCTGCACCTCAAGGCAAGCGACCTGGAGAAACTCCCCACCAAGACCCGGTTGAAATCTCACCAATAACTCTACGAGAGTATCACAATGATCACACGAAGAAACATCCTCAGCGCTATTGGTGCTGCAGCCGCCGGCGGGATCGCGACCTCATCGGCTGGTGCAGCCGAGGACAAAACGGACGCATTGTCCTTCAGTCGCAAATTGCCCGTCGACAAGCCATACGACGTGGTTGTCTGTGGCGCCGGTCCGTCGGGTACGACCGCCGCACTGGCTGCGGCGCGAGCGGGGGCAAAAGTCCTCTTGATCGAAGGCCAGGGACAACTCGGCGGTATGGGCGTCTCGGGCATGGTTTCCGAATGGCTCGGCGGCGATAACGGCGGGATCTTTCGCGAGTTCTCAACCGAAGCGATCAAGCGGGGCATCGCCCGGTTGAGCAACTGGGGGCCGGCATTCGATCCGTTCGCCATGGCGCATTATCTCGATGAGAAAACAGCCGACGCCGGCGTCGACGTGCTGCTCCTGACCCAGGCGGTCGACGTTCGCGTCGCCGATGGGCGGATCACGCACGTCGTTATATTCAACAAGAGCGGGCTGAGCGCCGTACCGGCCCGGGCGGTTGTCGACGCCACCGGAGATGCCGACATCGCCGCCCGCAGCGGGTGTAAAACCGTCAAAGGCCGCCCCTCCGACGGCCTGATGACGCCGACGACCTTGATCTTCCACGTCGACAACGTCGACGAAAAGGCACTGAAGGCCCATTTTCGCAAGCACGGCGATCGATTGCTCGGGCAGATCAAGGAGTTGCAGAAGACCCGCGAGTGGCCGTTCCCGTACAACCGGTTCATCACCCGAAAACTCAACGCCGACGGCGTGTGGATGGTAAACACGGTAAGGCTGGTAGGCATCGACGGGACAGATGGACGGTCGAAGAGCGAAGGCATGGTTCGCGGCCGCCAGGAAGTCCAAAAGCTCATGAAAATCTTCCGCAAGCACGTGCCCGGCTACGAGAAGGCACGCATCAAAGCCGTCGCGCCGCTCCTGGGAGTCCGCGAGACGCGTCGAATCCGCGGGCGGTACATCCTGACTCGGAAGGATCTTGCCGCCGGGAAAAACTTCGACGACATCATCGGCTACTCGTCGTGGGGCAGCGATATCCCCGACCCCAAGCGCCCCAGCGTCAACCCGAACAAGTTGAAGACCCGCGGTAGGACCCCCGTACCGTACCGCGTCATGGTGCCCGATCCGATCGAGAACCTGATTTGCCCCGGGCGGGCGGTAAGCGTCGACCGCGTCGTTCTCGGATCGATCCGCGTGATGTCGCCCTGCATGGCGATGGGCCAGGCCGCCGGACAGGCGGCCGCAATGACCCTCGACGGCAACCTTGCTTTCCGCAACGTCAACACACAAGCACTTCGTAAGAAGCTGAAGGCAAACGGGGCGATTTGATAGCAACCGGCGGCGTGAACATTGATATGAGAACTCGAAACGTCATCTTGGTTGCGATTCTGCTGGGCTGCCTGACAGGCAATGTCCTGGCGAAAGTAGCTATCGATGCGGATTATCCCGGCGGGAACATTATTGTCGAGCGTATCGACGGTAATGTTATCGATCTCCGCCAAGACCTCCGCGATACCAGCGGGTGGTGGTTCTATTGGAGTTTCCGCGTTCGTGGGGCTGGCGGGCGGAGGCTTACCTTTCGCTTCACCAACAAGAACGTTATCGGCACGCGCGGTCCGGCGGTCAGCACAGATGGGGGCAAGACGTGGTCGTGGCTGGGGACGGCGGACGTCAAGGGAGCATCGTTTGCCTACACGTTCCCGGGCGATGCGAAAGACGCCAAGTCCGTGCGATTCGCCTTTGCGATACCTTACCAGAAGGCGGACCTCAAGCGGTTTCTTGCCGAACACGAGAAGAACAAACACATGGCTGTTCGCAAGTTGTGCAAAACTCGCAAGGGGCGGAGCGTTGAGAGGATCCACATCGGCAGGATCGACGGCAAGGCCTCCTACCGCATACTGCTGACGTGCCGCCATCATTCGTGTGAATCGATGGCGAGTTATGTACTCGAGGGCGTACTGGCGGGGGTGCTGGCAGACACCGACTGCGGCAAGTGGTTTCGTCAGAACGTCGAGATAATGGCAATCCCGCTGGTCGACACCGACGGCGTCGAGGACGGGGACCAGGGCAAGAATCGCAAACCGCGAGACCACAACCGCGACTACATCGGCAAGAGCGTGCATGCATCGACGGCAGCTCTCCGCGAACTGGTCCCCAAGTGGTCGGACGGGCGCCTGAAGATCGCCATCGACCTGCACTGCCCATGGATACGCGGCCGCCATAACGAGGTGATCTATCTCGTCGGCAGCAAGAGCAAGGCGATATGGCAGGCCCAATGCAGATTCGCCGGGATCCTCGAATCGATCTGCGGCGAGGCCCTGCCCTACCGCGCCTCGGACAACCTGCCGTTCGGAAAGTCATGGAACACCGGCGGTAATTTCAAAGCGGGCAAGAGCTGCGCCCGCTGGGCAGGTGAGTTGAAAGGCATCGACCTGGCGACTACAATCGAAGTACCGTACGCCAATGCGGGCAAGGTAACTATCACGCCAAAGCTCGCCCGGGCATTCGGAGCGGCGATCGTCGAAGCGATGTACAAGTACCTCCAACCACCGCGAAAAGACAGTGATTCTGCGGGAGACAAACATGCGATACGCGCACTTGGGAAACACACGATGGCTGACTGCAATGCTGGTCGTGGTTTTCTGCCGATCGGTCCATGCCGGTCAGGACTGGCCCATGTACAGGGGAAACGCAGCGCGGTCAGCCTTCACCACTAACAGCATACCCGCCAAACTGCAATTGGCGTGGAAGCGAGCCGCCAGGCACAAACCGACCCCCGCCTGGTCAGGGCAGAGACGGTTGGCGTATGACCACACGTACCACCCAGTAGTCTTCGGCGGACTTGTCTTCTTTGGCAGTTCAACGGACCACAAGGTTTGCGCCCTGGATGCAACAACGGGCAAGATGGTATGGACGTTCTTCACCGACGGGCCTGTCCGCGTGGCTCCGGCCGCCTGCGAACACGGCGTGTACGTCGGTAGCGACGACGGGGTACTCTATTGCCTCGACGCGAAATCCGGGAAGCTCAAATGGAAGATCCGTGCCGCCGGAAAAGATGACCGAATCATGGGCAACGACAGGCTGATCTCGCGTTGGCCCGTGCGCGGGGGACCGGCGATTCGGGATGGCGTTGTCTACTTCGCCGCGGGGATCTGGCCGACCGAGGGCCTCTACGTCTGTGCGGTAGATGCACGCAGCGGAAAGGTGATCTGGCGGAATACTGATTCCGGGACGACGGTGTCGGACAAACCTCGCGCGGGGCGCGACGTCAAGAGCGGTCCGGGCGCGCAAGGGCATCTTGCGGTCGGGGCGGGAGTGCTGGTTGTTCCCACCGGACGGGCGGCGCCGGCAGTATACGACCTTAAAGATGGCAGTCTGAAGTACTTCCATCACGGTCTCTACGTCAACAAAGCCAGCGGCGGGACGAAAGCCTCGGTGTTGGGCAAGCTCATAGTATGCGGCGAAAACTATCCCGCGGACCGTCGCGGACACAAGACCCGGATCTGCACGCCGGCCGATGGGAGGAACGTATCGGCGCAAGTCAACGCGGTGAATGCAGATCATCCGAAGATGATCATCACCGGTGCGTCATCCGGCCTGGCTGGATACGCCAAACAAACAGTCGAACACGAAAGGAAGCAGCGCGACGGTAAAGTCAGCCGATACCTATCTCTGGCAAGAGAACCATCCTGGAAATGCAAAACACCTTTCGCCGTGCGCGACATCATCGCCACCGAGACCGCAGTGGTTATCGCAGGCGACGGTGAACTCGCAGTCATCGACATCACGACGGGTAAGGTCCTGAGCAGTGCAAAGGTCGCCGGCAAGGTCCAGAGTCTCGCGGTGGCCAATAAATGCGTCTACGCAGCCACCGAAGATGGGACGATCTACTGCTTCTCGGAGGGAAGCCGAACCGAGCGATCGCCCGTCGCCGCGAAGGCGCCGGCCTCATCGAGCGAACCGAAACTCATCGCAGCCGCCAGGGATATTCTGAACAAGACGAACATAACGCGAGGGTATTGTCTCGATATCGGTTGCGGCGATGGTAAGCTTGCCCGCGAATTGGCGGCGAACTCCAAACTGTATGTCTACGGAGTGGACACAGATCCGGCGAAAGTTGCCGCCGCACGGGCGACTCTCGACGCCCTCGGGCTCTACGGGACCAGAGTAACCATCCTGCACGTCAACGATCTCAACAAGCTGCCCTTCACCGGCCGATTCGCTGAACTTGTCGTCTCGTCGAAAGCTCTGACCGAAGGCGCCGCATTCCTGCAGCCCGATATCGCGGGCAAAATGCTCAGCCCCTATCTCGGCGCCGCATGCCTCGGTAAGGTCGGAAAACTTACCGTAACCAAACGCGGACCGATCAAGGGAGCGGGCAACTGGACTCATTTCTACGCCGACGCGCACAACAGCTATTGCGGAACGGATACCGCACTGCACGGACCGCTGGAACTCCTGTGGTTCCGCGACACCGACTATGAAATGGCGAATCGTCATTCCATGTCGAGCCCGACGATGGTCTACAACGGATACATGGTCATGCCCGGTGCGCACGGTGTGCGAGTGGCCAATGCGTACAATGGGCGGCCCGTCTGGCAACATGACATCGAGGGGCTGAATGTCTATCAGGGCGGGTTCTCCTACGACCGGCGGAAACTCAGCGGGAACATGTGCGTATCCGACGGCAAGGTCTACGTGCGACACCTGGACTACTGTCGGAGCTTTGACATTCAGAGCGGAAAGATGCTCGGTCAGTGGAAGCTTCCCGGCACCGCCGGGCAAAAGACAAAGCAGCGATGGGGATACATCGCCTGCGCCGGCGGTGTGCTTTACGGCTCGATCGCCAACGCCGAACTACTGGTGAACGGTTATCCGGAGCCTGGCACTAAAGCGGCGAAACACGCCGACGCCGTCCTGGCGGAGCATCCAACATGGGCGCCGAATCACCACTACGCGGACTCGACCACATTATTCGCGATGGACGCCTCAACTGGAAAAACGAAATGGGTCCACAAGGCCAGGCATTCCATTCGCAACACCACCATCGCCGTCGGTGATGATACGGTTTACTTCATGGACAAGCCAATCACCCACACCGACGACTATCGCTCCAGAATCCGGGGCAAGATTGACACCGACAAGTTGAACGCAAGAGCCCGCCGGCTCGCAAAGCAGCACGGTACGACCGTCGATGCGGAACTCGAGAAGCTCAAGAGACCTCGCGGAAGGATCATCGCCCTCGATACACAAACGGGCAAGGTAAAGTGGCGTAGCGACGAGAATACCGGTCCGGCCCGGATGCTGTCTGTCAGCACCGCCAACAACGTCCTGATGATGGGCGGCGACTCCGGATTCGCCGTTTTCAACGCTGCCACCGGAAAGCCGCTGTGGAAGGGAGGTTGGCATGGACGGCCTATGGTTTACGGGAAGGAACTGCGATTCGGCGGGAGGGTAATTG
>CAZSLS010000091.1:0-24178 GCA_964607575.1 uncultured Planctomycetaceae bacterium
AAGGGCGACCACATGGTCGAACTCTACAGCCCCGAACTGCTCAGCGCCCAGGAGGAGTTGCTGGCTGGGATCAAGGCCGCGGCGGAACTCAAAGATTCTGATGTCGCAATAGTTCGCCAGTCGACGCTGGATATGGTCAAAGCCGCCCGCGAAAAACTCCGCCTCTGGGGCCTGGCGTCCGAGCAGATCGAGGCCATCGAGAAATCGGGCAAGGCATCTGACCACATTACGATCCGCGCGCCGTCAGGCGGGATCGTCATTCACAAGAACGCCCAGCAGGGAATGTACGTCAAAACCGGCGACAAGATATACACCATCGCCGACCTGAAGAGCGTATGGGTGGACTTGCGCGCGTACGAGTCGGACCTGATGTGGCTTCGCTACGGGCAGAAAGTTCGGTTCACGTCGGTCGCATATCCGGGCGAAATATTCTCCGGGATAATCTCGTTTATCGATCCGGTCCTCGACGCCAGGACGCGAACGGTCAAAGTCCGCGTAAACGCCTCCAACGCCGACGGACGCCTCAAGCCCGGAATGTTCGTGAAGGCGGCTGTGCGTACGAAAATCGCCGCCGGCGGAAAGGTGATGGATGCGGCAATGGCAGGCAAATGGATGTGCCCAATGCATCCGTCCGTGATAAAGGACGGACCCGGCGAGTGCGACATCTGCGAAATGGATATCGTCACCGCCGAGTCGCTGGGATACGTTACCGGATCGGGCGAGCCCAAGGGCGCCAAGCCGCTGGTGATACCGGTCAGTGCGGCGTTGTTAACCGGTAAGCGGGCGGTGGTTTACGTACGCCTGAAGGAAACGCCCAAACCGACGTTTGAATTCCGAACCGTCGAACTGGGTCTCCGCGCCGGGGGATTCTATATCGTTCGCAAGGGCCTGACAGAAGGCCAGCGCGTCGTCACCAGAGGAGCCTTCGCCATCGACTCCGAACGCCAACTCAGCGCAAAGCCCAGCATGCTCGAAGAGATGAATAAGGCTCCCGACAAGCAGCCCGATAAACCGGACGACCGCGAGCCGGTCAAACCGCTCGGCGACCTGCCCAAGGAGTTCACCAAACAGCTTTCGGGCGTCTTCGACGCTTACTTTGCGGTGTCCAAAGCGCTGGCGGGCGACGACTTCAAAGGATCGATTGCCGCAGCGGCGAAAATGAAGAAGGACTTGACCGCGGTCGATATGACGTTGCTCAAGGGCGACACCCACATGGTGTGGATGAAGGTGTCCGGCGGCCTGGACAAGGTGCTCACACGGGCCGGCGGAGCCGCCGACATCAAAATTCTGCGCAAGGACTTCGACCTGCTGTCGGTCCAGATGATATCGGCGGCTAGACGGTTCGGACCGCTCGGGCGAAAGCTGTTTGTGCATCGCTGTCCGATGGCGTTCGACAATCGCGGCGCCAACTGGCTGCAATCGGACGACAAGACGCTCAATCCGTATTTCGGAGCGGCGATGCTCAAGTGCGGAGGCGTTATCGAGACAATCGAAGGGGGCGGTAAATGAGCCCGGACCCCCCGCCAACCGACCTGTTGCAGCGCGAGGGACCCATCGCCGGCGTCATGCGGTTCTGCCTGACCAACAAACTTGTGGTCGTGCTGGTCGTGCTGTTCACCCTCGGGTGGGGCCTGGCGGTCATGCCGTTCGATTGGGACGTTCTTGACGACACGTTGCGGGACCCCGTGCCCGTCGACGCGATCCCCGACACCGGAGCCAACCAGCAGATAGTTTTCACCGAGTGGGCCGGCCAGTCTCCCCAGCAGATCGACGATCAGGTGACCTACCCGCTGAGTTCAGTGCTGCTGAACGTCTCGGGAGTCAAGACCGTCCGCAGCACGTCGATGTTCGGATTCTCGTCGATCTACGTGATATTCGAGGACGGGGTCGATTTTTTCTGGTCGCGAGCGCGCCTCGACGAGAAGCTCAAATCTCTTCCGCCCGGAACGCTTCCGCCCGGGGTCAACCCGGTGATGGGCCCGGACTCGACGTCGCTGGGGCAGGTGTTCTGGTACACGCTGGAAGGGCGGGACAAGGAGGGCAATCCCGCCGGCGGATGGGACAAGGAGGAACTGCGGACCGTTCAGGACTGGATCCTGCGGGACCATCTAAAGAGTGCCCACGGAGTCAGCGAGGTCGCGTCTGTGGGCGGGTTCGTGCGGGAGTACCAGGTCGACATGGACCCCGACGCGATGCGGGCGTTCGGCGTGACCCTGGGCGATGTCTACCGCGCCGTTCGGGCGTCCAACCGCGACATCGGGGCCAAGACAATCGAGCTGAACCGCGTCGAGTATTTCGTCCGCGGAATCGGATACATCAAGAGCCTCGCGGATATCGAGACCAGCGTCGTCAAGGTCACCGACAACGTGCCCGTGCTGATCAAGCACGTAGCCGAAGTTTCGATGGGCCCGGCGCTGCGGAGAGGGGCGATCGATAAAGACGGCGCGGGCGCCGTCGGCGGGGTGGTGGTCGCCCGTTACGGACAGAATCCGCTCGAAGTGATCAATAACGTTAAAGCCAAGATCAAGAAGGTCGCTCCCACCCTGCCGGTCAAAAAGCTCGAAGACGGGACAGTCTCGCGGGTTACAGTCATACCGTTTTACGACCGCACCGAGCTGATCCGCGAAACGCTCGGCACGCTCGACCACGCCCTGCGCGACGAAGTGATGATCACGATTATCGTCGTGGTGCTCATGGTCATGCACCTGCGGTCGAGCATACTGATCGGATCGCTCCTGCCTCTGTCGGTGCTGATGTGCTTCATCGGTATGAAGGTATTCGGCGTCGACGCGAACATCGTAGCCCTTTCGGGGATCGCGATTGCAATCGGCACGATGGTCGATATGGGGATCGTTATCTGCGAGAACATCCTGCGCCATCTCGACGAGGCCGACCCCGACGAATCGAAGCTCGAAGTGATCCATCGCGCCGGGGTCGAAGTCGGCGGGGCGGTGCTGACGGCCGTCATGACGACGATCGTCGGTTTCCTGCCCGTGCTGCTGATGACCGGCGAGAGGGGCAAGCTGTTCCGCCCGCTGGCGTACACCAAGTCGTTCGCGTTGATAGCGGCGGTGGCGGTCTCGCTTACGATTATCCCGCCGGCGGCGCACCTGCTGTTCTGCGGGCGGATATCGGGGCGATGGTTGAAGCGGTGCGTGCACGCGATTGTCGCCGTCGTCGGGATAATCGCCGGGGTGATGCTCGCATGGTGGATCGGCGCAGCGATGGTTGCGTTTGCGGCGTGGCATCTGTGCAGGGAATTCGTGCCCTCCAGGTTCCACAAAGTCGCCGGATGGGCTGCTTCGCTGGCTGCGGTCGCCCTGGTCGCTACTGCACTGACGGCGCACTGGGGACCTCTGGGAGCCGACCAGGGACTCCGGAACAACATCATATTCGTCGGTCTGCTGATCGGCCTGCTGCTGGGATTCTTCAAGCTCTTCCAGTTGGCGTATCCGACGATCCTCGCCTGGTGCCTCCGCCACAAGCTCCTGTTCCTGTCGATCCCGTTGATACTGATCGCCATGGGCATCACGATATTGGTCGGTTTCGAGACGACTTTCGCCCCGCTCAAGGAGTCAGCCCGGCGTGGCGGTTGGGAAGAAGACCTGAAATCCCGCAACTTCTGGGCTGCGGGCTCCGAAACGTTCCCGGGCCTGGGAGCAGAAGAAATGCCCCCCCTCGACGAGGGCTCGTTCCTGTGGATGCCCTCGATGAGTTCGCACGGGTCGATTGCTGCGGCGACGGACTACCTGTCCAAACAGGACGCCGCCTTCAAGGCAATTCCGGAAGTCGAGTCAGTGGTGGGCAAGATCGGGCGGGTCGAATCGGCGCTCGATCCAGCCCCAATTTCGATGGTCGAGACCGTAATCAACTACAAGAGCGAATACAAGACCGACACCCACGGGCGCCGCCTAACGGATGCAGACGGAAAGCTCATCCGCCAGTGGCGCCCACACATTAAGAATCCCGAGGACATCTGGGACGAGATCGCCAAAGTCGGCAAGATGACGGGCATGTCGGGGGCGCCGAAACTCCAGCCGATCGAGACCAGGCGCATCATGCTCCAGACCGGTATGCGATCGCCAATGGGCCTGAAGATCATGGGCGAGAACCTCGAAGAGATCCAAGCCGCCGGGATACAGATCGAAGCCCTGCTCAAGCAGATACCGTCGGTGAATCCCACGACAGTCGCCGCCGACCGCACGGTGGGCAAACCGTACCTGAACATCGACACCACCAGCGACGAAGCGCGCGATGCGATGAATCGCTACAACGTCAACCGCGGCGACTTGCTGGACGTGGTCGCCGTGGCGGTCGGGGGCAGGACGGTCACCACGACCGTCGAGGGGCGACAGCGATTCGGCGTTCGCGTGCGATACCAGCGCGAACTCCGCGGCGACATCGAGACGCTTCAGCAGGTACTCGTGCCCTCGACAACAGGCGTGCAGATACCGCTGGGGCAGTTGGTCAGAATCGATTTCAGTCCCGGACCCATGTCGATCAAACGCGAGGCGGGATTCATGGTCGGTTTCGTGATATTCTCACCGAAGCCCGGTCTGGCGGAAGTCGACGTCATCCACGAATGTCAACAGTTCCTCGAAGACGCCGTTTCAGGCGGACGCCTGAACATGCCCCCCGGGATGACCCTCGAATTCAACGTTGCGGGCAAGACCGTAAAGGAATACACCACCCAGCAGCAGCGATTATACGTGATAATGGGCGGCGCCCTGTTCGCGATCTTCATGATCCTCTACCTCCAGTTCCGATCGGTCTCGACGACGTTTATGGTCTTCACGGGCATCTTCGTGGCCTGGTCGGGCGGATTCCTGATGCTCTGGTTGTACGGGTCGGACTGGTTCCTGAACTTCGACGTGTTTGGCGTGAATCTGCGGGATATGTTCAACATGCACCCGATCAAAATGTCGGTCGCGGTATGGGTCGGTTTCCTGGCGCTGTTTGGAATCGCCAGCGACGACGGCGTGGTGATGGCGACGTATCTCGACCAGACGTTCGATCGCGAAAAACCCGCCGACGTCGAAGCGATCCGCGCCGCGACGATCCACGCCGGCGCCCGACGCGTCCGCCCGTGCCTGATGACCACCGCCACTACCATACTGGCACTGATACCCGTGCTCACTTCCACCGGGCGAGGCGCCGATATCATGGGCCCGATGGCGATCCCGTCTTTCGGCGGAATGGTAATCGAAGTTCTGACCATGCTGGTTGTGCCCGTGCTGTACTGCATGGTCAAGGAAATTCGCCATAACGCTGGTCGCAGGCAATCAGAGGCTGTAAACTCCTGATGTGACCAAACTGACAATCTCGCAAATCACCGATGCCATGCGGACAGTTCCGCTTCTATCCCACCTCAGCGACGACGAGGTCCGGGCACTGCTGGACGTCTGTCGCACCGAGCACCTGCCCGCAGGATCGCAGGTATTCTCGCCGCACCAACCGGCCGAAAGCTTCTACGTTATCCTTACGGGAAGGGCAAAGGTCTACAAGCTCTCGCCCAAAGGCGACGAGCAGATACTCCACCTCTACGGACCGGGCAATACATTCGGGGAGGCCGCCATGTGGGCGAGCATCCACTATCCCGCTCACGCCGAAGTGCTCGCCGACGCCACGCTGCTGATCGTCAAACGATCGGTCCTTAAACAACTGATCGCCCGAGACCCCGAGATAGCGATGGCGATGATGGGCGGGATGTCGGCGAAGCTGCGGGAGTTCAACCAACTCATCGAGCAGCTCTCGCTGCGGGAAGTACCCGCGCGATTGGCAAATGTCCTGCTCGAACTGCCCGCTCGCGCAGGAACCGATACGGTAGTCCTCAAGCAGACCAAGCGCGAACTGGCCGGACAGATCGGTACGATACCCGAAACGCTCTCCCGCGCCCTGAAAAAGCTCAGTGCCTCGGGGCTTATCGAAGTCAACGGACCGGAGATAACGATTCTCGATCCCGACGGACTGGCCGAACTCGCCGACGGGTGATAGGATACGATCATGCCAAACGTATCAGTAATACTGCCCGCCGCCGGGTCGGGAAAGCGGTTCGGCGCCGAGGCGAACAAGATATTTCAACCGCTTTGCGGGCGGGCGATTTTTCTGCAAACGATAGACCTCTTCGCCGGGCGGGACGATGTCTGTCAGATCCTGCTGGTGGTCTCACCGGCGGATGCGGCTGAAATCTCGGAGCAATTCGTCGGGGAACTTATCCCCCTGGGCGTGGAATTGGTTGAAGGCGGGGACCAGCGGTCAGACTCGGTGCGAAACGCTCTGTCGCAACTCGACGGGCGCGCCACTCTAGTGTGCGTTCACGACGCGGTCCGCCCGTGCGCCGCTCCCGAGCGGATCGACGAAGTATTCCACGCCGCCGCCGAGACCGGCGCGGCGATACTGGCATGCCCGCTGCACGGTACGATCAAGAAGGCGGACCCCTCGGGTAAGATCATCACAACGGTCGATCGCGAGGGGCTCTGGGAGGCACAGACGCCTCAAGTCTTCGACAGAGACCTGCTTATCGAGGCTTACGCCTTCGGCGGGCAGGCCACCGACGACGCCGAGATGGTCCAGCGAACGGGCAGGCAAGTGTCTGTCGTTACATCAGATATGAATAATATCAAGATCACAACCCAAGCCGATCTCGCCTTCGCCGAAGCAGTAATCCGATCTGAACAGTGAACTTGGCGTGCGGAGCTTTTCATCACGTCGAAAAAGTGCTTTACAGTGCCCCCAGAGGGGGTTATGATTCTCGCCGATGGTCGCCGTGGCGATGTCGTATTGCTGCGGCGGCGTTGTTATTTTATCCGAGGCGAATTCTGTGAATTCCTCCGATATATCCCAATGCCAATCCGGGTGTTCGCAGTGTTCATCCGATAGCTCGGCCCCCGCCGTCGGCGGTGAAGAGATTTTCACCGGATGGCGCCTCGCCGCTGCCGCTTTGTGGGTGTTCGTACTTCCGCTCGCGTTGGCAGTTGCCGCTGCGCTGGTCGCCCGATGGTATTGGCCCGGACCCACCAGGACGTTGCTTGCGGCGTTGGCGGGCCTGGTCGCCGGCGGTGCGATATCGCGGGCGGCTGCGAAGTTGATTCGCACCACGCATACCGAGATCGAAGACGACAGCAGCCAAACATGATCGCTTCATCAGATATACCGGGCAAAGGGAGCTTCGCTCGCGGCGTACATCCGCCCGAGGGCAAGCTGTTCGCCGAGAACCTCGCCGTCGAGATCCCTCCCTGCCCCGCAAAAGTTGCCATCCCGCTGCTCCAGCACACGGGCTCTCCCGCTGAGTCGCTGGTGAAGATACGCCAGGAAGTCGTACTCGGCGAGACGATCGGAAAGTCTACGGGATTCATCTCCGCCTGCATACACGCCACCATTACAGGCAAGGTCGCAAAGCAAGGCGTCTGCACCCTGCCCAACGGGCGCCACGTGGCGATGATCCCGATAACGGCGGAAGGCGATCAGCTTGAAGGCCAACAGCTCTGGGACGACATTTACGGCGGCACCTGGCCCACAGACGGCCTCGACCAGTATACACACGAGCAGATCTCCCAGGCCGTAAGCGACGCGGGAATAGTCGGGCTGGGCGGGGCGGCGTTCCCGACGCACGTAAAATTCACGCGCAACGACGCCAAACCGATAGACACGATCCTGATCAACGGTTGCGAATGCGAGCCGTATCTCACCGCCGACTACCGCGTGATGCTCCAGGCCCCCGAGCCGATCATCACCGGAGCCCTCCTTGCCGCCCGCGCCGCGGGCGCAGAGAACATCATAATCGCCATCGAAGACAACAAGCCCAAGGCCATCGACATAATGGCCCGGGCGGCGGGCGCTACCGGCGTGAAAGTCGCGCGCCTCAAGACCAAGTACCCGATGGGCGGCGAGAAGCAGACGATTCTCGCGACTTTGGGACGCACCGTGCCCACCGGCGGGCTTCCGCTGGATGTCGGTGTGGTTGTGATAAATGTCGGTACGGCCGCCGCGATCGCACGGGCGGTTGTTCGGGGCAAGCCCCTGACCCACCGGATCGTGACGGTATCCGGTGCGGGGATCGCCAACCCCAGGAACCTGCTCGTGCCGATAGGCATAAGTTACGGTGAATTAGTGGATTACTGCGGCGGTTTGCGAGCTGACGCCGCTCGTATCGTAGCCGGCGGACCGATGATGGGCTTTACGCTGGGCAATCTCGACACGCCGGTAACCAAGGGCACAAGCGGATTGACGGTTCTCACCGGCGCCGACGTCGCCCATGCATCCGAAACGAGCTGCGTGCGGTGCGGGCGATGCGTTGACGTCTGCCCGCTGAACCTGGTTCCGACGAAACTCGCATTGGCGTCCAGGCACGAGGACTGGGACTTGGCTAGACGTTACCACCTGATGGCGTGCATGGAATGCGGATGCTGCGCGTACAGTTGCCCCGCGTCACTTCCGCTGGTGCAGTTGATGAGAGTTGCCAAAGCGAAGATGCCCCGAAGTTGATTACAGTCAGCAGAAACAACAGATGACCGAAACGACAGATAACATTCAGCAGACCGATGCTCCTCCCCCGCCGGCGGGTCCGGTCATCCACGTAGCCCCCTCACCGCACAGTTTCGGCAAGTCGCTGACGACGCGGCGGATGATGGTGGACGTGCTGCTGGCCGCGGCGCCTCTTATCCTCTGGGCGATAATTCAGTTCGGATTCGGAGCGATGCTCCAACTGCTCGTATGCGTTGGTGGATGCGTTCTGGCCGAAGCCGGGTTCACGGCAATGCGAGGACGATGTCCGCTGCGGGCGGTGACAGATCTCAGTGCAATAGTCACCGGCGTGATCCTGGCGATGTCGCTACCGTGTACGGCGCCTTGGTACGTCGGGTTTATCGGCGCGTGCGTGGCCGTTGGTATCGGAAAGGTCGTCTTCGGGGGACTGGGGCAGAACATCTTCAATCCCGCGATGGTCGGGCGCGCGTTTGTAATGATCTGCTTCGCCTGGGCCCTGGCTGCGGGCGGTTACGTAGAACTGAGCGAAGAAGCCAAAGCTGCTGCCGCCGACCCGGGAACCGGGATAGCGGCAATCACCGAAGAGCCCCTGGACGTGATCTCCCAGGCGACGCCCATGGACGTACTCAAAAAGGGAGACGACGATCTCGCCTCGGTCTCCAAACTGTTCCTGGGCAACGTGAACGGGTCGATCGGCGAGGTCTCCACGCTGGCGTGTCTGATCGGCGGGCTGTACCTGTGCTGGCGTCGCACGGCGGCGTGGCAGATACCGGCGGGCGTCCTCATCGCCGCGGCGGTGATAGCGGTGCTGGCCCACCTGGGCGGCGGAGGGGCGGGGTTGTCCATGGTTGACTTCCTCGGATATCACATGTTCGGCGGGGCGCTGATGTTCGGGGCATTTTTCATCGCCACCGATCCGGTCTCCAGCCCCATCACAGCCACAGGGCGGTGGATTTTCGGTGTCGGTCTGGGCCTGCTTATAATGCTGTTTCGCACGATGTCGACCTTCCCCGAAGGCGTTATGTTCGCTGTGCTTATGATGAACGCGATCGTTCCGTTGATTAACAGATGGACCATTCCGACCCCCGTCGGCGGGCCGGTTCCGGAGAGGAAGTAATGCCCGATACCAAGAAGGTGAACTATCTCGTTCAGGCGTGGTTGGTGCTGATGCTGGCAGGCAGCTTCGGCGCCGCGATGGCGGGTGTACACCTTGCGTTGAATGATGGTATCCAGGCCAACAAGAAAAACCAGACTTACGACCAGATCCCCAAGCTCATTCCCGGTGCGAGCAAGGATCGCGTCGAGGAGGGCGTGTTCTCTGTGGATATCGGCGGGGCTGTAGTCGAGCGGACGTTCTACAGGGCTCTGGCGCCCGACGGCAAGACGACTATGGGTTATATGCTTCGCTCTTCGGGCATGGGCTACGTCGACAAGATCGAAGTGCTCATCGGCGTTGACGCGAGGATCAAGAACATCAAGGGCATCTACGTCCTGGCCCAGATCGAAACTCCCGGGCTTGGCAGCAAGATTCGCACAAAAGATTTCACGCGAAAATTCGAGGGAAAGTCGACCACCAAGGGGATCTTCGCGATGTCGCTCCCCCAACCGCCCGAGAGCAACGATATCGAGGCGATCACGAGCGCGACAATCTCGTCACAGAGCGTCTGTAGCATCGTCAACGGATCCGTGCGGGAGTTTCGCGAGTTCCTCGATGCGTCCATTCAGCGGGAGTTGGCTCTGGAGAGCATTCCCAAGATGATCCCCGGAGTAACTCGGGAGCAGATAAAAGAGATCGTGGTGGGCAAGAAGGTTGTCTACAAGGTGCTCGACGCCGATGGGGAAGTGCTCGCCTGGGTGGGCGGTGATAAGCGTATGGGCCGGTGGGACAGGATAGATCTGCTTGTCGCCCTGGACCCGACCGCCCGGACCATCAACCAGGTGTACGTTGTCGACCAGCGCGAGCGTTGGTGGAAAAAGGTTGTAAAAGCCGGATACGTGGAGTCATTCGCCGGTAAGAAGACCGAGACGATTGTCATGGTCAAGCCCAAGGTCAAGCCCGCCGAACAACAGGTGCAGGCGGTAACGAAGGCAACGACTACTTCGATGGCAATCTGCAAGATCGTCAACAGAGTGGTCCGGCGGTTGCGAGCCACCGCGGAGGCAGAACGGTAATGGCTATCGATGGACCAACAGCAGGTGAGCGCTTCTTGCGCGGTTTGATTCCGGAGAATCCGGTTTACCGCCAGCTTCTGGGCATGTGCCCGACGCTTGCGGTCACCGGCGGAATGGAGACCGCGATGACGATGGCAGGCGCGGTGGCGTTCGTGCTGATCTGCGCCAACATCCTGACCAGCCTGATCCGCGATCTCCTCAAACCGCACCTTCGGATACTGGTATTCACGCTGACGATCGCGGCGTTCGTGACGATCGCCGACCGCGTGTTGGCCTATGCGATGTACAGCATGAGTCAGGAACTGGGCCCATATATCCCGCTGATTATCGTCAATTGCGTAATAATCTGCCGCTGCGAAGTTTGCGCCTCGAAGCAGTCGGTACTCACAGCGGCTTCCGATGCGGTCGGGCAGTCGATAGGGTTCGCCCTGGCGCTGGCGTCGATCGCTTCTCTGCGAGAGATCCTCGGCTCGGGCACGTTCTTCGGTATGCGAGTCATGCCCGAAGCCTGGCCAAACTGGGGCATAATGGTCATGCCCCCCGGAGCATTCCTGACACTCGGTCTGCTGTTGGGATTGGCTAACTGGATTGGCGCTATCCGAGAGAAAAAAGCAAAAGAAGTGATCAGTGATCAGTAATCAGTTATCAGTAACGGCGAACGGCAAAACCGTACGACCGGCCGCGATGTTTTCGTTGTCGTTCGTCGTTATCCGTTGTCGTTACTGATCACTGATTACTGATTACTGATAACTGGTATTAAGAATGGAACACCTTAGCAATCTGATTCTGGTGGCCGTCAGTGCGGCGATAATAAATAACTTCGTCCTGCACTACTTCGTGGGCATCTGCCCGTTCATCGGCGTCTCGCGCCGCGTGGACATGGCCTTCGGGATGGGCTGCGCGGTGACGTTCGTGATAACGATAGCAGCGCTGCTGAGTTGGATATTCACGTTCTACATTCTCCGCCCCGGCGCGCCGCTGTCGGTAATGGTCCTCGGCGAAGGGGCCGATCTGAGCATACTCAGCTACATCGTCTACATTTTCGTGATAGCATCGTCGGTGCAGCTCGTCGAGATGTACGTTCGCAAGTTCTTCCCGCCGCTCTATAAATCATTCGGCGTGTTCCTGCCCCTTATCACGACCAACTGCGCGATCCTGTTCGCGTGCCTGGAGATCATGAAATACGTAGCCGTCGGCAAGGGCGCCGATCCGTGGGGGCTCGATACGGCTTTGGTGCTGGCGATATTCGGCGGGGTCGGATTTACGATCGCAATTGTAATAATGGCCGGTATCCGCGAAGAACTCGACCACTGCGACGTTCCGAAATCCCTCCAGGGCGCGGGAATCACGCTTATAGTGGCGGGTATTCTTTCGCTGGCGTTCATGGGGTTCGGCGGTGTCGACCGCAGCCTCAAGGACGCCCTCAGCCCGCCCAAGCCCGTTGTGACAGCGGTCGAGGATGACGATGAAATCCCGACGACAATGCCCGCTACGTCTCCTGATTCGAGACCCGGAAACCTTACGCTGATGAAGACCGACCGGAGGCCGGCACGATGATTATCATTCTGGCTGCGGCGACTATGCTCGTGCTGGCGTTGTTCATGGCATACGTGCTGGGCTGGGCGAACGTGGCTTTCCACGTGGAGGTCGATCCGCGCATCGATGCGTGCATAGACGCGCTGCCCGGGGCGAACTGCGGCGGATGCGGATATGTCGGATGCGGTGAATACGCCGAAGTCGTGGTCCTCGAAGGTGTGGCGGTCGATCTCTGCCCGGTCGGCGGCGATGCATGCGCCGAAACGATGGCCGCCATACTCGGGGTCGAGGTCGCCCAATCCTGGCCCGCCAGACCGGTCATACACTGCGGCGCCCACCTGGGCAATCGCCTCGGACAGACCGAATACCATGGCGAGCAGGCCTGCACCGCCGCCAACATGGTCGCCGGCGTCCAGGGCTGCACCTACGGATGCATGGGCTTCGGCGATTGCGGGGCGGTATGCAATTTCGACGCGATTCACGTTATCGACGGTCTGGCAACCGTGGACTACGACAAGTGCGTCGGCTGCGGGGCATGCGAGAAAATCTGCCCCCGCCACATCATCTCGATGACGCCATTCAAAGTATCACAGATGCTCGCGGTAACCTGCGCCAACAACGATTTCGGTAAGGACGTCAAAGGCGTCTGCAATATCGGATGCATCGGTTGCAAGGCATGCGGACGGGCCAGCGAGATATTCAGCTTCGCCGAAGGCGACAGTATCCCGAGCATGGACTACGATCAGTACGACCCGGCGAAAATGGACGGCCTCCAGGTCGCACTGCATAAATGTCCACAGAAGCGACTGCTGATGGTCGGTAATCCCAGCGAAACCGACCTTGCCGCCACCGCCGACGAAGAAGTGCCAAAGATAGTAAAACCCGATTTCAAAACCACCGTCGACAAGACGGAGTGGCATGGATAGGGTCCTGCCTGAGGAACGGGGCATGACCAAACCAACGAAGCGAATGATCTGGCAGATACTCATTATGCTTGCAGGGGGGTATCTACTCGTGGCGGCGCTGTTGTTCCTCTTCCAGGGATCTTTAGTCTATCACCCCACCCGCCATCTCCTGGCCACACCCCGCGACCACGAAAAACCGATGGACTACGAGGACGTTTCCCTCCAGACCTCCGACGGCGTGAAGTTGCACGGATGGTTCGTGCCCGCCGCGTCGCCCAAGGGCACGGTTCTGATATTCCACGGAAACGCGGGGAATGTATCGCACCGCATCGAGACCATCGCCATATTCCACGAGATGGGCTATAACGCGATGATTATCGACTACCGCGGATACGGGCGCAGCGAAGGGTCGCCCGGCGAGCAAGGAACCTACCGCGACGCCGAAGCCGCATGGACGCACCTTACGCGCACGCGGAAACTCGAGCCCGACAAAATCGTCATATTCGGGCGATCGCTCGGCGCGGCGGTGGCTTCATGGCTGGCTGTCGAGAAGCATTCGGCGGGGCTTATTATCGAATCGGCCTTTACGTCCGTGCCCGACCGCGGAGCCGAGATGTACAAATTTCTGCCCGTACGATTCCTGGCGAGAATAAACTACGACACCCTCGGGCGGATCGGCAAGTTGCGATGCCGACTGCTGGTCATCCACTCACCCGACGACGAGATCATCCCGTATCACCACGGAGAACAACTTTTCGAAGCCGCAAAAGAGCCCAAGCGATTCCAGGAGATTTCCGGTAAGCACAACGACGGCTTCATAAAATCCGGGAGCGTCTACAAAGACGCACTTTCGCAATTCCTGTCCGAGGCGATACCTTTCGCCGACGACCGGTAATCATTTCTCTTTATCTTTCAACAACCACTTGGGATCGAATTTGACGATCGAAACGCCCTTGTCGTAATAGACTTTGTCGCCCTTTTCGTACAGGACGAAGATGGCGCCCTCTTTACCCACGACAGAAACGGAATATCCGCTCGGGCCTTCGTTGATGAGCTTCTTGATCGGCCAGGTCTTACCACCGTCGAACGAGACGTTGGCGGTGAACTTTTTGCGATCGCGACGCGAGTCAAAACCCGACTCGTTGTGCGCCGGAGCAGTCAGTACGAGGCACGGGCGGTTGCCCGTGTTTTTTGGGAGGCTTACGATCGATCCGGCGGTCCCCGAATGGCCGTCGCGCAGGTATGACAGGGCGAACTGGCCCCATGTTGCGCCGCTGTCTTTGCTGCGGCATTGAGCCCGCCAGCCGCCGGAAGCAGCCGAATTGAGATAGATCGAGCCATCGGGCAATTCGGCCAGACAAGACTCAGCAGCCGTCACGGAACCAAACCCGCCCGCCTGCCAGGTTTTCCCGTGATCGTCGCTATAAATAGCGGTCCCGCAGTAGCGGAAGTAGGGAGCCCGCTGCATCCACGGGACACGCATTTTCCTGGAGTGAAGGAAGTTGTATATCGCGGTCTCATTGACCGTCGCACAAACGGGAACAAGCAGGCGTCCCTTGCGGGGTCCGCTGCGAATCACGATGCCCGTGTCGCTACCGCTGGTGTTGATGAAGCCGTATGATGCATTGGGAATCGCGATATCCATCTTTTCGAACTTCCAGGTCGCGCCATCGTCTTTGCTGCGCAGAATACCGTAACCAACGTACTTGTCGATAGCGTCGGCGTCGCCTTTGTCCTTGACCGGCGCCCACCGGGTTCGCCAGGGAACGCGGGACTGAATCATTCTTTCTTCCGAGACTTCTCCCGGCTTGCCGCTGCGCGGCGCCGGCCAGGCGGCGCAGAAGAACATAATCTCGCCGGTCGACGGATCGACAACGCCCGCGCCTGTCTTTATCCGGCGGTTTTTAACGTCCAGTATCGTCTGCATCTTCGCCCACGTCTTGCCCCCGTCGGTGCTTCGTCGAGCGACAATCGAAGCATACGTGCTTTCCTTCACGGGAGGGCTGTCGCAAGCGTTGCTCACGGCGATGAGCGTTCCTTTGTTTGACACAACCATCGCCGGGGTGCGATAGAACGTCTTGCCGTCGTTCTTGAAAAGCTGCGTGTGCGTTAATTGCGCCTGGGCGGCTGGGGCCCATGAGCATGGCAGGGCAATGATGATTACCGCACAAATGATCGAAGCGAGTGTATTTGTAATACGCATGAGTACATTGCCTTGTAAGGGGTTCGGTGTGAAGGGCGCGCCTCTAGAAACTCTTGATATCTTTACCGTCCAACAACCATTGGATGTTGAATTTGACGATCGAAATGCCCGTGTCGCGATAGATCGCCTTGCCTTTCTCGTACAGGATAAGAAAGTTCCCTTTCCGGTCCATGACGGACACGGAATATCCGCTCGGGCCCTTGTTGATAAGCTTTCGGATCGGCCAGGTCTTTCCGTCATCAAACGAGACGAACGCCGTGAATTCCTTGCGGTCGCGGAGCATGCTCCATCCAAACTCGTTGCCCGACGGGTTGGTCAGTAGTAAGAACCTGCGGCCGTGTACTTTCTTGGGAACGGTGATGATCGACGCGGCGCAACCGGCGTTGGAGCACTCAACTTGTGTTGCAGTAGGATCGGTGAAATTCTCGCCGCCGTCTTTGCTTACCGACGCCACGCGAAACCCGCCGGGAATACGCGAATCGAGGTATAACGTGCCATCGGAAAGCTCCGCCAGGCATGCTTCGCCGGTGCCCGGACGTTCAATACCGCCAACAGTCCACGTCTTGCCGTGGTCGTCGCTGTAGACAACCGTATTACAGCCGACACGTTGCGGCTTACCGTCTTTTGACTTGTCATACCAGCTCATTTTCACGTGGTTTTTTTCGCAAAACTTCTCCATGTTTTCCACTGAAGTCCCTGAGCGGGCGGGGATGACCAGGCGCCCCTTGTACGGGCCTTTGCTGATCATGAAGCCCGTGTCGCTGCCGCATGGATCGGCGCCGGTGAGAAGCCTACCGGGCTTGAATTTGAACCGCTCGAATTTCCAGCTCTTGCCATCGTCCTTGCTGCGCAAAATGCCAAAGCCTTCGTAAGCGTCATCGGACTTCGGATCGGTGTAGAGTTTCTTGGCTCTGGCTCTCATCGGCCACTGGTGGCAGAAGAACATGATCTCGCCGGTTGTCGGATCGACAATGGCTGAACCGGTGAAGATACTGCGGTAGGGAATCTCCCGGATCGTTTTCTCCGGCTCCCATGTCTTTCCACCGTCGGTGCTGCGCCGAGCCACAATCGTGCAATATTCGCAACTGTCAAGCGCCGTACCCGTACGACCGTTGCACATGACGATGATTGTGCCCTTGTTCGAAATAGCCATCGCGGGAATGCGATAATTCACCATGCCGTTATGGTGTCGCTTGAAGCTCTTTCCATCAGGCCCGAGCGCCGCCAGCCTGGCGGTTTCGGTCTTATGGTTTTCAAAGAGCCGCGTGTGCGTCAACTCCGGCCCGGCGGCCAGACCAACCGAACTCCACAGCCCAACTGCAATGGTCGCCAAAAGAAACAGATCTCGTCTCATCGTGTGCATGACGCCGCCTTTATGTTTAGTTTCTGTTACTGATAACGAATCCGGTCGGATGAGATTTCGGGAAGTTCGCGGTCAGCGGAGGGGTCTACTTCCCCACCACCGGCGCGGGGCGGAAGTTCGGTTTGCCTTTGCCTCCTGCGTGTTTGCAGCCTTTGTGCGTACCGTAGTACGGGGCGTTGGCGTCGACCCAGGTGACTATCCTGACAAACTCGTTGCGCGTGAGTTTCGCTTTGCAGGGGGCCTTGCGAATACGTGCGACCATCCTGCTGCGATGCGAACCGAACGTCATCGGGCGCTCGGTCGGAACGTTTGCGCTACCGAAACCGCCGTTGAGGTGGGCGACGAGATTCTTGTCGATAAGGTTCATGTAGGCGCGGTTCCACAGACCGCTCAACGTACCTGAAAGGTCCAGGTCGCCCTTGGGCTTGGCGCCGCTGTGGCAGCCGATGCAGTGTTTGTCCAGGATTGGCTGAACGTCCGACTCGTAGTGGACCAGGCGCGGTCCGGTATCGCCAGGCTGGGGCGAGGGCGCCGAGGCGGGATGATCCATTGCCATCGGCCGACCGGATATGCTCGGGGCCTTCCTGCGCTGCTCGTGGCAACCGATGCAGGATCTTTGTTCGCCGGGCATGAGGTTGATGAAGGTCCGCATGCGCTGGATTTCCATGTAGTTTTCGTCGAGGGCCTGGAAGAACAGGTTGGTGTGTGGCGGAACGGTGAAGTACGCCGAGCCGTCTTTGTAGACCGTCGAGACACCGTGGACCTTCTTCCGTCCGACGTCGGCTTTGTAGCTGACGGCCGCTGCCTGCAGACCGGCGCCGGCGGTGGTCGCCTGTTCCCAAGTGGTCGGGAAGACCTCCATCACGCGAATGTACTTGACTGTTCCGCGCTTAACGCCGGTGAGTCCCTGATAGGCGTCCTGCACGAACATGGTGGCGGGTTTTCGGGAGTCCTTGTCATCCACACCTTCGATCGGGGCGATGATCGTGGGCCGCCGTCGGGGCTTTAGCACTACTGGTTGGTAACACGATGTTTCGGGGTCACCATAGAGCAGTGTCCGGTTGCCCCATGCGTCGAGTACATAGATCCCGTAGCGCGAGCCCTTCGTCTGGGGATGGTGAGCCACCAGGAAGAGCTTCTCGCTCAGGGGATAGGGGTGGCGGAAAACGCCCTTACCGTTGGTCCGCGGGCCCATGCCCGGGTATCCGATCTCGGGCGTTATGTTGGTCATCGCGTCGGCACTTCGCCGGGAGCGGCGGTTGTCGACGATGACCACCGGACCGGCCGGCGCTCCGCCATGTGCGGTGGCGATGGTTATGAGCTTCCGGCTGCCCGGAATGCTGCGCGCATGGATCATGGCGGCGGGAAGGACAACGCTGTTCTTGTAAACATGGTCCACGCCGCTTCCGTCGGGACGCACCGACCAGAGGCTCTGGACATTTCCGAAACCCTTGTCGACATACTCCCAACGCATGTACACCACCCGCCCGTCGGCCAGGACGCGCGGGTCGAGTTCGGTAAACTGACCGCCCGAAAGGCAGCGCATGCTCGCGCCCTGAGTATTCATCACATATAGCGACGTTACGATGCTGGGATGACACGACACCGCCCGCCGACTGCGCGTGGAAACGAACATGATGTTCCCGTCGGGAAGGTAGCACGGGTCCATATCGAAGTACTTCCCGTAAACCGCGTGTTTGTATCGCTTGATCCCGGCGGCCTGGTCGCCTTCGAAGGTAAGCTGATGCAGACCCTTCCCGTCAATGCCCATCTCGTATATGCGGTAATTGGACTTGTCTTTCTTGACGTAGGCGAAAACCACCTTCTTCGCGTCGAACGAGAGATCGAACTGTCCGAACAGCCCCTCGGTAAGCTGCGGGGCGACCTCGGTAACCGTACCGCCCGCGACCACCGGCGACAGGATGCAAAGACTGCTGCCCTTACCTCCGCCACCGTAGTTGTTGTAGACGTGGCTCGAGCCCCAGCCATGCCGTTTCAAGAACAACAGCTTGTCGAACTTCAGGAGCGGATGGGCCAGCAGGGCTTTGCTCTGGATCTCAGCCAAGGCCTTCTCGATCTCCTGTTTCTGTTCGGGCGCGCCGCTTTTGGCTGCTTTTTGCTTTGCGATAAGGGTGTTGAGCTGCTTGAGGTATTCGGCGCCTTTGGGATATCGCGTTCCGTACTGGGCGGTCATGTCTTCGATCGCCAACCGCAGTGCGCCGGGGTTCACGCTTCCGGCCGGCAGGAATATCCGGCGCAGCTTGGGCGGAATCCTTTCGATGTTCAGTTCCACCTTCCGCGGCTTCCAACCCTTCGGGAAGGCTACCGGCGATTCGAGTCGCAGCGCGCTGAGGCGAGGGGGGAGTCCCTTGCGAGTGAATTTCAGCGTGTGCTTTCCCTTGGTGACGGCGAACTTGCAGCCCTCTTCCCACTCCACGCCGTGGAAGCCTTTCTCACGTCTCGGTTCGGCGTTGCGGGGATGGCGGTCCGGATAAGGCGGCGGATTGCCCGTCACTCGCCCGCATATCTCGCCCACTTTCCGGTCGCCCAGCCAGACCTCCACCGGCCGCTGCGCCGGCGATCCGTAACGGACGTGAAGCGTCCACGTAGCGTCAACGGGGAAGTCGACGTCGTATTCGATCGCCCACGGCGATTTGCCTCCCTTGCCGACCACAAGTTCAGGATACTTGTCCCGGTAATCGGCATAGATGTCCGGATTGGCGAAGACCCCGGCGTTACCGCGGTCGAAGTACCAGGCTCGAATGTGTATGGCGCCGGCCGGGCCGGCCTCGGCACGGGTTGTACAGAACACTGCGCCCCAAACAGCGACAACGGCACATGTAATCAGAGTCAATCGGTGGGAACATCGCCTCACGTGCGATTCGTTTCTCATTGCAGATTTCCTCGAAAGATAGAAACGGTCAGTTTCAGTTGTTACTCGTCGCGCCGGCGTCGGACCGGACCGGCGACTTGTGCAGCAGTTTGGCAAATCCGGGCGTCATTACCAGGCGATACTCTTTCGGTCCGCCTATCACCAGCATAGCCTCCAGACCGCTGTTTTCGTCGATTAGTTCCAGGCCCGCGGCGCCCAGCACGCTCAGGGCGGTGGCCCATGCGTCGGCCGCGGTCGCCGTCGGCGCCACCACAGTAACCGACGGCGCCATGCTCACCGGGCGACCGGTGCGGGGGTCGACGATATGGCTGTAACGCTTGGAATCGATCTCGAAGTACCGTTCGTAGTTTCCGCTGGTGCAGACCGCGCCGGCGGAGAGTTTGATTATCGCGAACGTCGGGTCGCCGTCGAACGGGCTGCGAACGCCGATGCGCCACTTGCCACCGTCGCCGCGTTGCCCAAAACAGCGGACGTCACCGCCGACGTTCACCATCCCGCCGGTCAGGCCCGCGGCCTCGAGAGCTTTGACCGCCCGATCGATACCGAATCCCTTGGCGATTCCGCCCAGGTCGATGCCCGCCCCGTCAACTTTCTTGCTCGCCGAATCCGCCAGCAGTTCGATCTTGTCCCATCCGCACTGCCCTATCGCCACGGCGATCTGCCGATCGGCGGGCAGGCGTTTGGACTTCTTGGCGCCGCGCCATATTTGCAGTATCGGGCGGCAGGTCACGTCGAACGCTCCGTCGGTCTGTTTGGCCAGTTGCGCAGACAATCGCAGCAGCCCCATCGTGGTCTCCGAGAGTTTGGCGGGCTTGCCCGCGGGGGCCTTGTTGAACTGCGAGAGCTCCGATTCCTCCATCCACGAACTCATCTTCGCCTCGACCTCGCGCAGGGCTTGTTCGGCGCTGCGGAGAGCGGCGATTGCTTTGTCGTGTTGGCTGTCACGGGCGATGATCGTCAGTTCGGTTTCCGTCCCCATGATACCGATCGGGTTATACTTGATCGGGCCCGGTTCCTCTTTCTCGGGTGCGCTCGGCAAGCACCCGGTCCCGCCGACAAGGGCGACCGCCAGGTACGCGCCGGCAATCAGCTTCAACGTTTTCGCGTTCATAATCACGCCTTGTCGGGATATTCAGCCGTTATTACCGAATGCATTCCCCCGCGCGGCGTGAAGCTACCGGTGACCTTCATCGTCCTGGGCGACAGCGCCGCGACAAGGTCGTTCAGGATGCGATTGACCACGTCCTCGTAGAACACGCCCTCGTTACGGAAGCCCTGGAGGTAGAACTTCAGGCTCTTCAGCTCGACGCACAGGGCGTCGGCGACGTATTCTATTTCGATCGTGCCGAAGTCCGGCTGCCCGGTCTTGGGGCACACGGAGGTGAACTCCGGGGCCGCGTGGCGGATCGTGTAATTGCGGCCGGCGTGCGGGTTGTCGAATGTCTCGATCTGGGCCATCGGGGTATTCCTTGCTGCTCGGGGTCCTTTTACATTCTGCGCCCAAACAGCCTACACTCATTGCATCGAAAGTGAAAGGGCTGTACCTTGTGTGCATGACGCAAACCGATCAGGGACATGCAGTCGTACTGCTCTCCGGCGGGCTCGACTCGGCCACCAGCCTGGCGATCGCACGCGATATGGGCTTCGTCTGCCACGCGCTGAGCTTCGACTACGGGCAGCGGCACGGTATTGAGCTGGCGTCCGCCGCGGAGGTCGCCGCGTCGCTGGGCACCGTCGAGCACCGCGTGGTGAAGGTCGATCTGTCAGCGGCCGGCGGGTTCGGACACAGCGCCCTTACCGACGATATCGACGTGCCGATGGACCGCGACGTCAGCGACGGTATTCCCGAAACCTACGTTCCGGCCCGCAATACGATCTTCCTGAGCATCGCGCTGGGTTTCGCCGAGGTGGTCGGAGCTTACGATATCTTCATCGGCGTCAACGCCGTCGACTACAGCGGATACCCCGACTGCCGCCCGGAGTTCATCGAGGCCTTCGAGGTCCTTGCCAATCTCGCCACCGCCGCCGGAGTCGAAGGCTCCCGCGCGTTCGTAATCCACGCACCACTGGCGGGCATGACCAAGGCCCAGATCATCTCCCGCGGCCGCGAGTTGGGAGTCGACTACTCGCTGACGCATAGCTGCTACTGTCCCGCCGGCGACGGCGCCGCCTGCGGACACTGCGATTCCTGCCGCCTGCGGGCCGCCGGTTTCGCCGCCGCCGAGGTCCCCGATCCGACCCGATACACACCGCGGGAACCGGGCATGACCTGATCGCCGGAGCATGGCCCGAGGCGGTTGGCGCGGCGTAGAATTGGGCAACGCGCCCAAAAACCAATTGCCAATTGCCAGGCCTTGTGATACCTCCATGGTATGAGCAATGAATCTCAGGGAACCTGGACGGTACTCAAACTGTTGGAGTGGACCAAAAAGTACTTCGCCGAGGCGGACGTCGACGAGCCCCGCCTGTGCGCCGAAGTGCTGCTCGCACACGTCCTGGAATGTCAGAGGATCGAGCTTTACACGCGGTTCGACTACACGCCCGCCCCGGAGCAGTTGGCGGCCTACAGGCAGTTGGTCAAGCGAGCGAGCGATCATGAGCCAACGGCATATCTGGTCGGATCACGGGAGTTCTACTCGTTGAAATTCAAGGTGACCCCCGACGTGCTGATACCCCGCCCGGAGACCGAACAGCTCGTCGCCGAAGCCGAAGCATATCTCAAGGGCCTCAATCGCCCGGGCCTGATGTGGGACATCTGCACCGGCAGCGGGTGCGTGGCGATAGCAACCGCGGTCCAGGTAGACGACCTTCACGTCTTGGCCACCGATATATGCCCCCAGGCAGTCGCACTGGCCCGGACCAACGCCGAAGCACACAACGTGACTTCGCGCCTTCGCTGCGGGGTGGCCGATCTGGCGGGGATTCCCGACGACTGCGGCGACTTCCGCGGACGAAAGTTCGACGTGATAACCGCCAACCCGCCCTACGTAGCCGACGGAGACACTGTAGGAGCGTCAGTCGAACACGAACCCCGCGCCGCACTTTACGCCGGCGCCAACGGTTTGGACTGCATCAGAAACCTCCTGCCGCAAATCCCGCCGCTACTACAGGACGGAGGCGTCTTCGTTATGGAATTCGGCGTGGGCCAGCAAGACCCAATCGGCGCCCTAATCGCGGAAATCGACCAATTCGCCGAACCGAGAATCCTCAAAGACCACCAGGGAATCGAGCGAACCGTAATAGCAGCAAGGGAAGGGGCATGAGTAAACAACCAGCAGACCTCGAAAACTTTGACGCACAGGGACAAGCCGACCAAGCCGCCAAGACCGCCCGGGAATATCGCAACGCACCCCAGCGGGCAATACACCTGGTGGCGGAGGCCGCCAAGAAGGCCGAACGCAATAAACACTCGCTTCGAAAAGTCATCAGCGATCTGGCTACGCTGGTGCGGTTGGTGAGAGCATGGTTCGCCAAGGAGTATCGCGAAGTTTCCTGGCAGACGATTGCTATCGCCCTGGGGGCAATCATTTATTTCGTCAATCCATTTGACGCCATCCCCGATTTCATCCCGGGCGTGGGCTACCTCGATGATGCACTCGTGATCGGAGTGGCTGTCAAATCGATTAAAACCGCCCTCGACGCCTTCCGCCTCTGGGAGCGCGACGAGAAGTAGGCGTCCCTCAAAAACATTGCAATCACTTCTCGACCAATTTCAGGCCTCGGCCCATCGCCGCGTCGAAGTCGCCGATGAATGTCCACCAGTTCGTAAGCTCCTTTCCTCGGTAGGTCAGACCGCTGCCCGCCCCGGGAAGGTTCTGCATCCAGTAGACGAACCACTTGAGGCTGTTGCCCTCCCAGCGGTCGCAGTTAATCTTCTTCTTGGCGCCCTTGCCATCCGGGCGCCAATCTTCGATGTCGGTCTCGACGAACCGTTTGTTGGCCCAGTCGTAGTCGCCCTTGGCGTTGGGTGGATAATGCGACCAGCCGCATCCGGGACGCACTATCTTGTGAGTCCGGTCGCTGCCGACGAACTTGCCCCAAAACAGCAGTTCGCCCCACTTGTCGGGCGGGGTGCGGTGGCGAGAGTCGACGTGGTTCAGCACGGCCTCGAACTGGTGCATGTGGTCTTCGACGGCCTCCGAGGGACCGCGCTGGTAGTTGTAGTGGTACACGGTGTAGGTCTTCTTAAGGACAGGCAGGTCCCTGGGGTCCCGATTGGAGTTGCTTATGTCGCCGAACGGGCCGGCCATATTCGATTCCCAGAGGTTCACCACCCCACCGTGATAGCCCCATATCCAGACCTGCTTGATGCCCTTTTTCTCGACCCAGTCGCGGATGCCGATCCGCTTCATGATGGTGTTGTAGTCAGTGTTGGGAACTTTATGACCGCGCCGGGCCACGGTGGGCAAGGGTTCGAGATACTCGATCGTCTTGACGATCCGGTAGACCAGGCTGGGTTTTGCGCTGGGATTCTTGTAACCGTGATATCGCGAACCGTCCTGGAGGGCCCGGGCGACCGCAGCGGTGAGTTTGTCGGTCTTGGCACGAGTGTCCTTGAGCGAGGCGCCCCAATCGCCGGTGACGCCAACATCGATCAGGTCACCCTTGACCGGAAAGTACTT
>CAZSLS010000092.1:0-24129 GCA_964607575.1 uncultured Planctomycetaceae bacterium
TTTCGCCATCGCCTTCGAGTGCGACTTCGATCTGTTTTTCGAGCAGCGGTTTCATGAACTTAGCGGCCAGGCGGATCGCGGCTTGGCGATACCCTTCGACGGTATCGGCGATTCGCTGTTGCAGATCCAGCCGCGAGTGTCCGTTCGCGATCCGCCAGACAGTCCGCCGCGAAACGCCAACCTTTTCGGCGATCTCAGTCTGCGAAACATCACCGCCGGCGATCAGTTCGACAAGTAAATCTTCATCGTAGTTCATTTCAAGTTCCTTGAAACCTGCCAGTCGTCCTTCTTCCTCCGTATACATACATACTGGCGAAAGAGGCGCGATCTGTGACACCCCCCCAAAAAGATTTTTTGTCCAGCGGAAATATCAATCGCATAACGCTTGCGGTGGGACTCCGTTACAAGGTTTCGGCGCGCGGGAAAAACTTTCCGTTTCGACCAACAAAATTTCTGAAAATCTTTGCGCATACAACGAACACGAAAGCGTGTCAATCGCATATACCACAAAACCGCTTGCGGTTTCGCGCGTCGTTGTTGTCGTCGATTTGCTGTGAACCAGTTGTGACAGCATCAGGCTTGGCGCGGGGCAGGCGGGCGCCTGTATATCGCCCAAATCGCCGCGGCGATGCAGATTCCCAGCACCGGGGCCATCGTTGTCACATATCCCTGTGCGAACGATCCGGTGGCCGCGTAGAGCGACTCGCCGGCGAGACCGGCGAGCGGTCCGATCATCAGGCCCAGACCGATCATCGACTCGTGCCCGCCACCGGCGTCCACGGAGGCCTCCTTGACCACCATCGCGCAGTACATCGCGGACGAATACGACATGCCCGCGGCGAATCCGAACAGCATCTCACCGACCATCACCACCGTGATATTCGTCCCCAGGATCACCATGAAGAACCCGGTTGGCAGGGCGATCATCGTAAGCGCCAACCACCTCGCTCGCCCGCGCCATCCCTGCCAAAAGCCCAGCAGCGCAAACGCGGCGAATCGCATCACGTCCAGCACGCCGGAAGTGGCGGGCGCCCAACTGCTGGTGCATCCGAGCTTGTCGAATATTCTCGGTGCCAGCGGAGCGAAAACGAACACCGAAATGTAGGCCGCCAGCATCAACCATCGGCTGGCGATCAGCAGCCCGGCCAGGTGCTCGGGATGCTCGTGTCGCCCGGAACCGGCGGGCGCCGGAAGGCTCGCCGCGGGCCCGGGCGCCAGGAAGAACGTCAACACCAGCGACGCCAGCGACATCGCGCCTCCGACGACGAACAGAAGGGTCGGAGTGATGTCCATCAGCGGGCCTGTAGCCGCCAGCGCCAGCGGAACCGCCGCCGCCCAGGTCATGTTGAATCGCCCCATTACCCGCGCGGTTTGGCGGGGGTCAAGCCCGCCGCCGAGGAAGCCCTCCAGGACCGGCCACTTGGCGCCGTTCGCGAGCCCCAGCAGGCCCATCGCCGCGAACATCACCACCGGGGTGACGCAGAAAAACAACCACACATGCACCACCACCAGCAGGGCGATCACGAGCATAAGCTGGCGCCGCTCGCCGATACGCGAGGACAGCCAATGTGCCCGCCATGCCGCAAAAACATAGCCCCCGCCGAACGTCAGCGCCAGCCAAAGATTCTCGCCCGCTCCGAATCCCAGGTGCTCCTTGCAGAAGAAATAGACGCCCCGCTCGTCGAGGATCGTGACGAAACTCTCGAGAAACGCTATCAGTAGCAGGATTGCGATCTGTCTCATTGGCGTGTCCGTGTTGGCTGGTGAGTTTATTGTGCGACGGGCCCGGGGGCAAGTGCGGGTTTGCTCTGGCAGGGTGGGCGTCAAGATGGTACGATTCGTGGCGGCCTCTGAATAGATACAGGAGAAATACCATGTTCTACGACCAGAAGCGGCGAGCGAGAGTGTCGGGTCAATTCGGGGTCATCGCGTTGTTGATTTCCGCGATGGCGTTATTGTGCGGTTGCGACTCCACGCGTCCGTTTGGCGATACCATCCTTGACGGCCTGAATACCGCGGGCAAGGCGACCCTCGGCGGTCTTGACACCGCCGGGCGGACCACTGTGGGCAGTCTGCAATGGGTGGCTGACGGCGGGCAGACCGGTATTCGTGGGCGAAGGCACGGGTCCACCTCCCAACCGTTCTTCCTCGTAACGGGCCTGCGTTTTCCGGGTATCAAGCTCAGTGAACTCAGCGTGCTGTCGATGGAGGCCGTCGACGGAAAGGGCAACACGCTGCTCTGGAAGCAGGGTGCGTGGACCGATAGCAAGCACGGTCCGGCGCTGACGATCACGGTGGTTCCCGCCGAAGGCGCCCGGACCGTTGACGTAACGGGCGTGCTGGTCTATCGCGGCGGGCGGTGGACGCTGTCGGCGAGATCCCGCCTGGTGTCCGGCGAAACCGAAGGCGTCAAGACCGTCGCCTGGAGGACGGAACTGATCGACGTGATCCGCCAGTAATCCCGCGCGTGGACTGTATTGACTCATGCCTCAAAGCTCTAAACCAGTAAGACCCTTTTCGCTCCTGGTCAAGCCCGCTTCGGCGGACTGCAACTTGCGGTGCGAGTACTGCTTCTACCTCGACCGGTGCGAGCTTTACCCCGATTCGAAAACCCACCGCATGAGCGACGAGGTGCTCGAGGCGATGGTGCGGACGTACCTCGCCACCGATCAGCCGCAGCATTCGTTCGGTTGGCAGGGCGGCGAGCCGACTCTCATGGGGCTCGAGTTCTTCCAGAAGGCGATCGGATTTCAGCGGGCGTACGGCGATGCGTCGCGGGCGGTTGTCTCCAACGGACTGCAGACCAATACCACGCTGATAGACGATGCATTCGCCCGCCACCTGGCGAAGTTCAACTACCTCGTGGGCGTCAGCATCGACGGTCCGGCGGAGATCCACAACCACTACCGCCATAACATCGGCGGCGCCGACACGCACGCGGCGGTGATGAAGGGTCTGGCAGCCCTGAAACGCAATCGCGTCGAATACAACATCCTGACCCTCGTCAGCCGCTCGAACGTCGCACACGCCGCCGACGTGTACAAGTACCTGCGGTCAATGGACTGCCTCTACCAGCAGTACATCCCGTGCGTCGAGTTCGACAGCGACGGCGAGCTCCTGCCGTTTGCGATCTCAGGCGAGGAGTGGGGCGATTTTCTCTGCGAGATATTCGACCAGTGGTATCCCGAAGATACCCGCACGGTCTCGGTCCGCATGTTCGATTCGATCCTGACCAAGATGGTCGACAACGTCTACAACGTCTGCCACATGGGCCGCGACTGCCGCCAGTACTTCGTCGTCGAGTACAACGGTGACGTCTACCCCTGCGACTTCTTCGTCAAGGAACCGCTGAAGCTCGGTAACGTGCTGACCGACTCATGGGCCGACCTCCAGGAGTGCGACAAGTACCGCAAATTCGGCGCGATGAAACCGCAGTGGCACGAAGACTGCGATAACTGCGAGTACCTGAACTTCTGCAGCGGAGACTGCCTCAAGCACCGCATCGAGCAGCCCGGCGGCGACCCGAGAACGCTCAGCTCGCTGTGCGCCGGATGGAAGAAGTTCTACCCGCATACGCTCAAGGCGTTCAGGAAACTCGCCGACGATGTCCGTCGCGAGCGCGCCGCGGTCCAGAGCCAGGCCCGCGCCGAAGCCGCCGGTGCGACCGATAAATCGCCAGGGCGGAACAACCCCTGCCCGTGCGGCAGCGGGAAGAAATACAAGAAATGTTGCGGGCGGTGAAGGGAGCCAAGACGCGATGGCGTACTACAAAGAGATGACGCACCAGGGCTGCTACATGTGCCGGGCCGCTCACGGGAGCGACCTGCTCGGCGAAATAACGGGCTTCTGCAAGGACCGCGGGATTACGCTCGGGCGGGTCGAGGCCCTCGGCGCGCTGGTCCGCGCCACGCTGGGATACTACAACCAGAACACCCGCCGGTACGAGCTGCTGGAGTTCGACGAGCATCTGGAGATCGCGAACCTGGTGGGCAACGTGTCGGTAAAGGACGGCGAGCCGATCGTTCACGCACACGTTACACTGGCCAATGACAAGGGAATCGCGTATGGTGGCCACCTGGTGCCCGGCTGCGAGATATTCGCGTGCGAGTTTGTGGTCCAGGAATTCAACGGTCCGCAACTCGCCAGAGGCCTCGACGAGCAAACGGGCCTTCCGCTTTGGAACGAAGAATAAAGGATTAAAGCTATGTCACAAATCTCCGTCGCAGACCGCCTTGGTGTGTGCAGTTGGTCGCTCCAGCCGTCGAGCGTGGACGAACTGATCGAGAAACTGAACCAGATCGGGATCGAGAAGGTCCAGTTGGCGCTGGACCCGCTGGTCGCCGAGCCCGAGTGGTCCGGCAGCGGCGCGATGCTTGCCGGGGCGGGGATCGAGATCGTATCGGGCATGTTCGGATGCATCGGCGAGGACTACAGCTCGCTCGACGCTATCAAGATTACCGGCGGGATCGTGCCCGACGAAACATGGGAAGGCAACTGGGAGAACATAATCGCCGTTGCCGATCTGGCCGACTCGCTGGACCTGCCGGTGGTGAGCTTCCACGCCGGCTTCCTTCCGGAGTCTCCGGACGATCCGAGCTACGCCAAACTCACCGAGCGGATCCGCGAGATCGCCACGTTATTCGCGGGCAAAGGCGTCGACCTGGCGTTGGAAACCGGGCAGGAAGAAGCGGGCGTGCTGAAGACGTTCCTCGATGAATTAGGCGAGGTGAGCGTCGGGGTGAACTTCGACCCGGCCAACATGATCCTCTACGGTAAGGGCGATCCGGTCGCGGCGGTTGAAGTGCTCATGCCGTACCTCAGGCAGGTACACATCAAGGACGCCCTGCCGACCGCCGTGCCGGGAACATGGGGCAGCGAAGAGGTTGTCGGGACGGGGGCTGTGGATTGGGATGCATTCCTGACCGCTCTGGACGAAGGCGGATTCGACGGGGCCATGTGCATCGAACGTGAAGCGGGCAGCGACCGCGCCGGCGACATCGCCGCCGGGCGCGATTTCATTCTTTCCAAGACCGCGAAGGAGGGCGAATAATGATTCGCGTAGGCATTATAGGATTGGGCATGATGGGGCGTTGTCACCTGGCGGGCTGGGAGAAAGTCGAGGGCGCCGAAGTCGTCGCCGTCGCGGATTCCGATCCGAAGCGGGCGGCGGGCGACCTGTCGGGCGGATGGGGCAATATCGACGCCGGTACCGAGAATCTGGACATGGACCGCGTCACGGGCACGACCGACCCGCACGAACTGATCGCGATGGCGAACGTTGACGTCGTCGACGTCTGCGTACCGACCCCGTTCCACGCGGAACTGGCGATCGCGGCGCTGGAGGCGGGCAAGCACGTCGTCTGCGAAAAACCGCTCGCCCGCACCGCCGCCGATGCCGCTCGAATCGCCGAAGCGGCCGCCGCTTCGCCCGGTATGTTCATGCCGGGCATGTGCATAAGATTCTGGCCGCAGT
Organism: uncultured Planctomycetaceae bacterium; assembly: GCA_964607575.1. Classification (GTDB taxonomy): domain Bacteria; phylum Planctomycetota; class Phycisphaerae; order SM23-33; family SM23-33; genus BS750m-G57. The sequence continues at coordinate 5,474 of CAZSLS010000092.1, forward strand.
ACAAGTGGCTCAAGGATGTCGTTGATAACGGGATGTACGGGCGCGTGCTGAGCGCGACGTTCAGGCGAATGGCGTCGATGCCTCCGGGCTGGTTCGCCGACGCCGAGATGTCAGGCGCAGCGGCCCTCGACCTGCACCTGCACGATACCGACTTTGTCCAATATCTCCTGGGCATGCCCATCGCCGTGGCCAGTTGCGGATACTCCAAGACGACCGCGGGCATCGACCACATCGTCACGCGATACGTCTACGACGACATACCCGTCGTTGTCGCCGAGGGCGCCTGGTGCATGGACGACGGATACGGTTTCAACATGAGCTACATGGTCAACTTCGAGAATGCGACCGTCGACTTCGACTTCTCCCGCGGCGACGATCCGCTGGTCGTCTCATCGGCCGGCGACAAGCAGGCAGTCACGTGCGAAGGCAGCGACGGATACGAGGGCGAACTGGCGTACTTCGCCGAGTGCCTCATCTCGGGCACGCCGCCAACGATAGTAACCGCCGAGCAGGCCGCAGAGTCGATCAGAATAGTAGAAGCCGAAGTCGCCAGCATAGAAACCGGCGCCCCGGTAAGCCTCTAAAACCGGCGGGCTTCTGGTTGGGGTCAACCCTTAAAAGACAAGATGTAGATATCCAGATCCCTTATGTTATGATTTAAGAGCTGACCCCGATGCCCTCGCCGATGCCCTCGAGATACTGGTATGAACATTAGGAAGGTTCTTGCGATTGGTTTGATCATAGCGTGTGCGATGGGTGGATGTTCTTGCGAACAGGATCCTCCGCCTGATCCCAGATCCGGTCTGCTCTGGTGGGCGATCTTTCGCGGTGAGAAAGAGCGTGCCCTGAAATTGATCAAGGAAGGAGCGGACGTAAATGAGCATTCGGAGCATAAGATTCCCACTCCGCTAGAAGCCGCATCTGAACTCGGCGATATCGAAATCGTTGAGGCGCTTGTCGAGCACGGGGCTGACGTGAATCTTCGCTCTCCGCTGTTCTACGCCGTATTGTATGGGCGTATCGAAGTAGTAAGATTCCTGTTGGCCAAGGGAGCAGACATCAATCACTGTAGTCGCGGAGTAAGGACACCGACGGCGCTCCTGGGCGCATGTTCTCCGAACGTTGAGAACGTCGAGATCCTGAAGCTACTTGTGAAGAACGGAATAGACATGAGCTGCCGCGACGATCAATACATCCCCCTGCACGAGGCAGCGTTCAAGGGATACGCGGATACGGTTCAGTGTTTACTGGAGTTGGGAGTAAAGGTAGACCGGATAAATAGTGACGGACGTAGTCCCCTTCACCGCGCTGCTGCGGGTGGGAACGAAGAAATAGTGAAGCTGTTTCTTGATCGTAAATTGGCTGTGGATTTGCGTGATGTTGACGGGCGTACTTCCCTACACGCTGCTTCTGTGTTTGGACGCGAGGGTGCCCTGAGACTGCTCCTTGATTCCGGTGCAGATGTGGACATACGGGACAACGCTGGTGATACCGCAGAAGACGTCGCCAAGAGAGAAGGCTATCCAGGTGCGGCGAAGCTACTTGCCGAACACTCAGCAGCCGTGCGTAATGGACGAAAACGAAACCAGTGATCACTACGTAAGGCTGAGGCAATTGAGGTCAGCGAAAGCACCGGGATGAACCGGCTTGGAATAGGGAATGGGAATAGAAAAGTTCTGCAGGGAATAGTTAGCGAGAACAATGGCGAGAAAGAAACACCCATCACGCAGATCAAAGAAGGGTTCGCCCGGGGCGAGAGATGCTCGCGCCGAGATCGGCCGCGGGCGGCGGATGCTTGGCTACGCAATCGTCAGCCTCGCCTCGCTCGCGCTGGGCGCAGGGGCGGTGATGTTTGCTGGGCATGCAACTGACCCTCCGGCAGACAATGCTGGTGGCCGGCGCAGTGTGGCCCAACTCGGGACGTCGGGACGTCGGGGTCAGCCCTTAAAATATAAAATAAGGGCTGTTGGCTGTCTTTTTAGTTTGTTGTTTTCTCGTTACGCGCCAGGCCGTTTTGTGTTAAAGTAGACACGCACAAGAATCACGAATCTCGCTATTTTATAATTTAAGGGCTGACCCCGATGCCGCCCGATGCCGCCTTTGTCCAGTCCCGAGCCAGACACCTCGCCGACACCAACAAGCCCGCCCTCGCCGCGGCCGACTACGCCCTGGCCCACACACTGTTCCCCAAGAGCCGAAAGATCTACATTGGCCTGACGGGGCATCTCGTAGCCACCGGCGAGAAACTCTTCACGCCTGACGAACACGGCCATCCATCCTCACTCGGCGCATATCTTGTCGGGCGATACCGGTCGCCATCTGATCACGCGCGCACAACAGGCTCATCGCGAACCAAGCGAACCGATCCGCTGGCCGACATCGAACGAATCAACGCAAGTACTCGACGGAACATGCAGCACATAATCGTGTCTTCCAATGTACAGTATATCCAAGCACGTGCCCGTGACGAAGTACTTGTCAGGATCTAGTTCGATAGCTGGGATTTCTACCTCAGACTTGTAAATCTTGTCTTCATATGTCGGTTTCTTCACTGTGTCAGCCCGAACAATGGCTGCATAGAACTGGCCCTCGTCCAAGGGGCCGGATGTTCTCTCGTAGACTTCCTTGTTGCATGACAACCAGAAGTCGAGAAAGGGGGTCTGGTGTGTGTATGCTCTGATGCGAAGGAAATGCTTGCTGCCGATTGTCATGCCGTTATAGATAACGCCGATTACGAGGACAGGCTTACCGTCGGTCCTAATGAGCGCCTCTTTTATATCATCGGTATTGGCAGCACGATGTCCATCTTGGAGTACAACATCTCCTAGATAAAAACCCTTGTCCCAATCCCGCACGGCATCGTACGGCGATACCAGTGCTATGAGGGCTTTCTCCCTCTCTTCAGGGGTGGAGCGTTTCTTGTCACAGCGAACGCCTTCAAGCACGAGCACAACATAACCGAAGGCAATCACGCCGAGTAGAATGCGGCATAGCATCTTGACCGCACTTTCTAAATGCTCTCTCACAAACTTCCCTTCTTATGAGTAAGAGTGACAGCATTGACTTCGTCTATCTGCCGGTAGTGAAATCTCCGAGCCCTATTGTGGACGACAGCCAAGACATGGCTCGGACAATGGGCAGTATACCAAAATATCCTGATTCTACCAAGGCAGTAATCCTGGCTTACAGAGGGAAGAGGGGTCTGTTTGTGTGACAGTGGGCCTGACTTTCGTGACAACAGTAACCCTGAATATAGCAGATAAGGTATGGTCCTAATGCTCAGATGCTGACCAAGTGCCTGGGTAGCAAACAGCGGATCCCTAGTTGATTCAGTTCGGCTTGTCCTCACCCCTCCTGGCGGGGCCAACAACGATACCACGCCGATTGAGGATGAATCCCGGAATCAAAATACTAAATTATGACCAACCATCTAATCCATGGTCCGGGGAGTGCGGGTTTGTCCCGATAATAGAGCATGGTCTTGTGCCTTGGCGTTTGTTACACTATTCAGGCGGCTGTGATTCCGAGGATCAGGCATGATTGAGTATTGCATTCTTAATACCCGATTCAACTCGGACCCGTCGGTATCACGCGCGGTTCGCTTTTTCGTGTTCGGGAACTACAACCAGAAAGGAGATCGCCCGTGAAGTCGAGTGTTCTGGGTATCCTGGCGGCGGTTGTGTTGGGTGCGGGGCTGATGTTCTGCGCGGGCAAACTCATGAATACCAGGGAAGGGTCTCCCGTGGGCAGCCGTCCGGAGGAGGGAGGTACCGGGGACGAGGGCGGTTCGGCGGGCTCCCGCGAGGAAGTTAAACCTCCCGTTATCCCAAGCATGAGGCTCGTCCGGGGCAAGCGATATAGAATGATGGTGGTTTCGGCTCGCCTGCCTGCGCGAAAGCGGAATGGCGATCCGTGGGACATGAGCGCCGGACTGCCCGATTGCTTCTTCGTGTTGCGAACCCCCGAGAATCGCTACAAGTCCTCGATGGTCAAGGACTGCCTCGTCCCCAACTGGGCGGACAAATCCCTGTCCGTCCGCGAACTCTGGAATGGGAATATCCGCGTGTCCAACGAGGGCGCCGTCTTTCTCTACGACCCGACCTCCAGCAGTCGAATCTATCTGGATTTCGTGGACAGTGATGTGATGAAGAATGACCCCATTGTCAACCTCGTGTTCCAGATGAGCGACTTGAAGGCCGGCTACACCGAGTACAAAGTGGCTTACTCGACTAATTCCCTGAGTATCAACAGCGGTACGAGCCGGGAGACGCCGGACATGGTCTTCACGGTTCGTGTCGTTCCCGACGGGATGTAGACCGTCGCGGATTGTGGCCCTTTCCGCCCGGGGAAGCGGTGGCGGTGATTGCCTTGACGCGTTTGGGCTTCCCGGCTTTGTGTGAACGATGGATACATCGAAACTCATCCATGCCGTCCCATTGCTCGTCATGGCGTGCGCGGTCCTCCTGGCCGCGGGGCTTAACGCGCCGGCATTGTCTATGCTGCCGATCGAGGACCATAACTCGGCCGCGGATGAAGCCGTCATCGGGGTGCTGGACCGGGTCCTGGACGCCGTGGGTATTAAGCCTGGTGAGGGCAGCACATTTGCCCGCCTGAAAAGCGGAAGCAGGCGCCCCCCGATTGTTCTGACGACGCTGTCGGCGATCCGGGAACTCTTTTCCTCCGGTAACTACGTGGTGGGGATTGGGATCCTGTGCGGGTCGATGCTGTTTCCCTTCATCCGCCTGGGCTTGTTCCTGGTGTTGTTCATCCGGCGACAGAAGGGGCTGCCTGTGCGCCGCTGGGTTCGTCTGACCGAGGCGGTGGCCAAGTGGTGCCTGCTGGACGTCATGCTGCTGGCATTCGTAGCCGCCAGCTTTTCCACGCTGCCCATGCGCTATTCGGTGCGACTGGAGTGGGGCGTATACCTGACGGCGGGAGCGGTGTTTGTCAGTGTGCTGATCCCATGGCTGTTGGCGACTCGGTCACTCGCCGAACGTGACACACCCCAGTCGCCCGTCTAAGACTCCGGTCATCCTTTGTCTTTGATCTTGAAGCGGAATGTTCCGCTGTGTCCTCGTACGGTTGTTTTGTACATCAGTTCCGCGTATGCCGGCGGGATGGTGTACTCGCCCGCCAGCTCGACGTAGAAAATCGTCTGGTCGACGAGCTGCGAGGAGGTCCGCTCGTGGTGCCACAGCACCGCGTGGGTCTTGTCCTCGCGGAGTACACTGGTTGTCGAACCGATTGACCGGAGGAACCGCTTGTCGCCGACTGGTACGATTTCAGCGCACGAGGGCTTGGGGCTCTCGACCAGCACGTAGCTCATCGCCGATCCGTTGAGTCGCTTGACGTCGACACGGCTGCGGATGTACGAACCGCGAGGTACGGTGTCGCCCGGTTTGATCTCGCGCAGTTCCTTGCCCGCGGCGTCCAGCAGGTGCAGCTTCCGGGTGACCTTCACGCCGGAGGCGAACGGACCGACGTCGCGTTCGATCTTGCGATATCGGAAGACCAGGCGATACATCGTTCCGCCGTCGGCCCGATCGAACCGGATGATATTGTCCTTCTTCCGCAGGCTGGTTGCGGGAATCACGATCTTCTTCATCAGCCCGCCGGTCATCTCGACGGTTCGGATCTTACCACCGTTGACGGCCAGGCGAACTGACGCATTGGCCTTGTGGGGCATGTCCCTGGCGGCGAGATAGTCGCACATTGCGAAGAGGATCATGGCGGTGTCCTTCGTCGAGTTCCACCGCTTGCCCCGCTTGGTCGAGGCGAAGTACGACAGCACGCCGGGGATCAGCGGATCTTTGACGTCGACGGCGACGAGGGCCTTGAGCACCGCAGCGGTGATCTCGTGCGGGTCGTCGCCCCACTTGGTGAACTTCGCGGTGGTCCAGTTGGCCTCGGATCCGCTGACGACCGCCCGCTTGCGGAGTTTCCTGACCAGCGACTTTGCCAGCGTCGTCTTCTTGCACCGCACAGCCATCTCCACCGCCATCGCCGTGGCGTAGTCGCTGAGCTTGTCCTTGTCGTCCTGATCGGCGATGAACGTCCACCACGCCGCCTGCATGGGCTTTCGCATCGAGTAGACGTACATGCAGTAGATCCGGTCGGCGGCCTGGTTGGCGTTCATGCGATCGATGAACTGTTTCAGTCGCACCAGGCCCCTGTTGATCGCCGTCTCGTTGGGCAGGGTGTAGCCCGCGGCTTCGGCTTCCAGCAGACCGTACATCACGTACGGCGTCATCATCTCGTGCGTTTTCCCGTTTCCGTTCCATCCCCACCCACCGTCGCTGCGCTGGTAGTTGATCAGCTTCTTGATTCCGATTGACACGTACTTGGGCAGCTTTGCTTCGAGCTTCGGGACCTTCAGTCCGATGGCCTTGAGCATGCCCGAGACCTTCACCGCGGGCACGAACTTGCTCATCGTCTGTTCGGCGCAACCGTGGGGATAGCGAACCAGGTAGTCCAGCGAGTCGACCATGTCGGCGGCGATCGAGGGCACGAGTGTAACCTCCAGGCTCGCCCCGGTCAGGTCGATCCCCGGAGGAAGGGTGACCTTCGCCGAATCCGCGCAGAAACCGGCGGCCGTGATCAACTGCTCGACCGAGCAGGCGGGCACGACGGGCATGCGCTTCAGCGAGGCGTCCGAACCGGCGTTGCAGTCGGCGGTCATCAGCAGTTGGGCGAACCCCGTGGAGCCCGGACGGTAGGTCCAGTAGACCGCCGACGAGTCTTTGGGGCCCACGCGGACCGACACCGTGTCGCGACCGGCGATCTTTCCGTTATCGACCTTCAGTTTGACGCGGATGGTTTTCTCGCTGTCGGTGCGGTTATGCACGCGGGCGAACAGACGCACCTCGTCGCCCTCGGTGAACACGCGAGGAATCATCGGCCAGACCATGATCGGCTTGTACGTGCGGAAGCTGTCGGTCTTCTGCCCGACGTGCATATCGTCGGTGACGGCAGTGACCACTACGCGCCAATTCGTCAGGGAATCGGGCAGCTTGAAGTTAACCGTCGCCTCGCCGCGCGAGTCGGTTCGGACGGAGGCGTTCCAGAACGCCGAGTCGGAGAAGTCGCGTCGCACCGACACGTCGCCGGCGGCGGTGTCGGGCATGAGGTGGGCGATGGGCGGGCCCGTTGCGACGGGCATGTGCGAGATAAACGACTGCCCCGACACAAAGGCGTTGCCCGACATCGAGCGCATCGAATCGCCGCGGGCGGCGTAGCGGCCGTCGCCCCAGCCGCCATCGAAGATTGCCTGTCCATAACCGTAACCGTACGCTCGCCCGCGGTAGTTCGGGTGCGTCGCGCCCAGCACGAGCAGGTCGTTGTAGTAGCGGGAAGAGAGAGTCCACGCGCTTTGCTTGTGTGCCAGTATGTCCACCAGGCGTGTCTTGAAGCCCTTGTGGGTTCTCAGGTAGCAGTACCAGCCTCTGTTGTAGTCCAGGGAGCGGCAGGGGACGCCGGCGAACTGCAAAAACTGGGATAATTGTCCGGCGTAGACGTACTTGCGGTTCCATGATGCGACCAACTGTTGGGCCAGAGCGGCGCGGGGACTCTTGGGATTGTCTTTGATGATCTTCTTGGCCTTGTTGACGAGTTCCTCCGCAGTCACGTCGCCCAGTGTGCGACGGATGATGTCCCGTGCGGCGCTGGAAAAGGCGCGTTCGTCGGCGAGGTAGAAGTTGCGAATGTTGACGGATTTGTCGGCTGCGATACCCAGCAGGGACTGGTCGTACACCGAGACGACCAGGTCGACGGGTCGATGGCGGTTGACCTTTATTTTCAGCGTGACGTCTTTGCCCGGTTCAACCGTTTTGGGCACGGTCGTGGTGATATCCAGCATGCGATCGGAAGGCACGACGCGGACGTTGCGGTGGGCGGTGAAGATTTGCCCGTCCCGTCCCACGTGCTGCGCTACCAGGCTGCATCCGTAGTTCAGGTTGGCGGGCAGGTGCATGCTGAAGTGCATCGCCGTCGTTGGCATGTCAATGGTCCGCCACAGGCGGATGCCCCTGCTGTCGCGGAGGGTCAGCAGGACCTTGGCGCCGGTGAAGCGGGAATGCAGTTCGCCTTCGAGCAGTTGACCGGCCTGGAACTCGCGTTTGCTCATTTTGAGTACGAGCGAGCGATCCTCGCTGCCTAGAACGACGCACGAGGTCTTGCTGCGAAGCCGCGTTCCGTCGGCCAGTTGCGTCACGACCACCAGGTCGTACGTGCCCGCGGTGTCCAGTGTCACCGCGACGCTTCCGCCATCGACGGCGGCGGCGGTAATCATCTCGCCACTGCTGGCCGACGGGCGGGAATGCGTGACCCACCCGGGGTATGCCACGTTCAATCCGTTGATCTGCTGCCCGCGGTACTGGCTCCGGGCGTAGATTCTGTTTCCGTAGCGCCCGTTGCGCATGTAGGGCGAGTAGACCGCCGCCGCCTGCGCGCCGGTGGTTCGCATGACGACCAGCGAGGTATTTCGCGGCAGGGGGGAGGTCTTGCCCGACTTGCCCAGATTCACCGTTATGGGCACCTTCTCGCCCACGACGAATACGCGTTTGGGTACGGTAACGGTGAGTTCCTGCCCGTCCTTGCTCGCTGCGTCCAGCGGAATCGTTTTGGTAGCCCGCTGCTCGCGATCGTTTTCGTCTATCAGCACGCCCTCGACCTGCACCACGCACTTGCCCGTGAGCCACTGGCTCTTGAGATCCAGATCGTGCGAGGCGGTCGCCTTGCCGCCCATCGCCACTTTACCGGTCACCTGTGCCAGCAGCGTCATCCCCGTTCGCGGCCAGACGCCTTCGTACGTCCAGCGATACAGTTGCTCTTCAGTGAGGTTATGCCCGTCGGGCAGACCGACGGCGGACGTTTCGTGATGGTAAACGAACTGCGCCGCATTTAGCGTGTTGGTTGTCGGAGCCTGGGCGCGATGGAAGATTTTGGCGGTGAACTGCACCCGCTGGGCGGGCACGGGCTTGTTCAGGAAGTCCCGCGCCTCGAACTTCATGCGAAGGACGTCGTCGACGCGCTTACCGGTGATCTGCAGGCGGACCTTGGCCTTGCGGAACTCGGCGAGTTTGACCTGCGCCTCGCCGGCGAAGCCCTGAATCGTCAGCGTGTAGTCGCCCAGGGTGTCTTCGCCCACGAAACGATAGTCGCCTGCAATGCGTCCCCGTGCGTCGGAGGTTAGTGTCAGCTTGCCCGCGACGGTCCTCTTCTGCTTCGAGCGGATGACGACCTCGACGGACTTGTTTGCGATCGGCGTGAACGTGCCGACGGCGTCGAGGTCTCGCAGGAAACCGGCGAACTGCAGCTTGTGCCCGGGTCGGTAAACCGTGCGGTCGACCACGAAGAATACTGACGGCTTGTGCTTCGCCGGCGGGCCCACGTGTACCTTACCGCTCAGCTTGGCAAGCTCGAACGTTACTTGCGTATCGGCGGTTACCGTGTAGTGCCACGTAAAAGTGTTGTCCCGTTTGACCAGAACCGTCTGGTGGGTCTTGCCCGCGTGGACGGTAACATCCTGCCCGGCGTAGGACACCGAACCGCTGATCCATCCGAGGACCTTCTTCTCGTCAACCGCCAGGATCAGGGAGGTCGTGTTGGTCGCCGGCGCGGTTTTGACGAACAGCGGTATGGGCGGAGTGCGGTCGACCCGCGCCGCGGCGGTGCTGCGAGCCGGGCCCGTAACCACACCGGCGAGTACGATTACCACGCACGCCACGCAGACTGCCGTCAACATCGCGCCAAGCCTGTTATGTTTCAACCATTGTCCTAAATGTGCCATCGTTGCGCTCCCTGTTCTAACCCACACGATCCTGTTTCAGCCGCGAGCCAACCCCGCCGCCTCACCTTGTCATCCGTAACAACCAACCGAATCTCATTTCAGCTTTTCTCTATTCTTTGACGAACGAACCCCGTTCAAGTTCCCATTATTAATCCTGTGATCTGTCGGGAGAGTACTAGCGTCCGGTCCTGCCCCCGGGCTCTTTGTTGACATGCGGGTCTTTGATCTCTATATAGTGTCAATCGGTCGGCTGGGCGGATTGATGCGCCCCGAAGGCCCCGGCCGCTTGACCGCGTGAAATTTAATTTCCTATCAGTGAAGCCATGAAAACAGGACGGAAAGATGAGAGCAGAATTAACTGTATCGACCGTATTGACGGTTCTCGTAACTATGCTGGGGTGTTCGGCGATGTCTGAAGCCCAGGGGCCCAAAGACAAACTGAAGACCATAAAGCCGGTTCCTTTTACGGCGGTTCATCTGGACGATGAATTCTGGGCCCCGCGTATCGAGACCAATCGCAAGGTCACCATTCCATATGCTTTCGGGAAGTGCGAGGAAACCGGCAGGGTCGAGAACTTCGTCAGAGCGGCGAAGAAGCTTCGCGGCGAGAAACTCAAAGACGACAAGGTGCGGGGGTATAGCTTCGATGACACCGATATCTACAAGATTCTGGAAGGCGCTTCATTCGGTCTGTCAGTAAAGGCCGATCCGAAGATGGAAAAGTATCTCGATGAACTCATCGCGAAAATTGCAGCCGCCCAGGAGCCCGACGGATACCTGTTTACCGCGCGAACAATCAACCCCGAAAAACCCCACCACTGGGCGGGGAAGAAACGCTGGGAGAAGGTCAGCAGGTTAAGTCACGAGCTTTACAATATGGGGCATTTCTATGAGGCCGCAGTTGCCCACTACCAGGCGACAGGCAAGAAATCGATGCTCGATATCGCCACGAAGAACGCAGACCTGCTGTGCAAGGTGTTTGGTCCGGGCAGAAACGAGGATTGGGCGGGGCACCAGATCATCGAGATGGGGCTGTGCAAACTGTATCGCGCCACGGGAGAGAAACGATATCTCGACCTGGCAAAGTTCTTACTCGACACACGTGGTCCTGACGGTCGCACATATGACCAGTCGCACAAGAGAGTCGTCGACCAGGAAAAGGGCGTCGGGCACGCCGTGAGAGCGACCTATATGTATTCGGGGATGGCGGACGTCGCCACGCTGACAGGCGACAAGAGATATATCACCGCCATCGACAGGATATGGGATAATATCGTACGCACGAAAACGTATATTACCGGCGGGCTCGGTCAGCCCGGCGGACCTGAAGGCTTCGCCGGGGAGTACAACCTCGGTAACAACTGCTATTGCGAAACGTGCGCGGGGATCGGAAACGTGTACTGGAACCACCGGTTATTCATGCTCCACGGTGATGCAAAGTATATCGATGTGCTCGAGCGCGCACTTTACAATAACGTCATTGACGGCGTGTCGCTTGACGGTAAGAAGTTTTTCTATCCCAATACACTTTCATCGAGCGGTACCGGTCGCAGGCCCGCGAGGTCGGAATGGTTCGGGTGCGCCTGCTGTCCGGGTAATATCGCCCGATTTATCGCGTCGGTTCCGGGATATGTTTACGCCGCCAAGGGCAGCGACGTGTACGTCAATCTTTACGCCGGCGGTAAAGGCTCCCTGAAGGTCGGCGATAACACGGTCGCGATTACCCAAGAGACGCGATATCCCTGGCAGGGCGCCGTTAAGATGACCGTCGAGCCGAAGAACGAGTTCCGCTTCGCGCTGAAGATTCGCATTCCAGGCTGGGCGCAGAATACGCCCATGCCCCTGGACCTCTACAGGTACATGAATAAGAGCAGTGAAACCGCGACGCTGAAATTGAACGGAAAACCGGTTGCGCCGGCGGTCGACAAGGGGTATGTCACTTTTGACCGCACGTGGAAAAAGGGCGACACGGTGGAGTTGAACTTTCCGATGCCCATCCGAAGAGTACTCGCCAATGACAAGGTCGAGCCGGATCGCAACCGGGTCGCCATCGAGCGCGGGCCGATGGTTTTCTGTGCCGAGTGGCCCGACAATAATGGAAAAACGCACGGGCTGATATTGTCCGACGATGCAAAGCTGACATCTGAGTTCCGTAAAGACATGCTCGGTGGAATCGAAGTGATCCAGGCCAATGCCCAAGTCGTAAAGCTGGAAGAAGAAAACAAGCCGCTGGTAAAAGCCGAACATAAACTGGTGCTGATTCCCTATTATGCCTGGGCTCATCGCGGTACGGGCGAGATGGATGTCTGGCTGGCGAGAAATGACGAGCCGATCAAGGCCTTGTTGAAGGAGAAGGAGGCGAAGGAAAACAAGGCCCGAGAGAAGAGGGAGAAGCAGGAGAGGCAGAAGCAGGAGAGGGAGAGGAAGGCCAGGGAAAAGAAGGCCAGAGAGAAGAAGAAGCAGTAGAATTTGGGGTTGACGTAAATGCTGGTGATTTCAGGCAAGTGTCCAAGGGGTCCTGCGGGCTGGTGTGCGCATATGGTTACGTTGTAATACCTGAATGACACATTGTTTAGGAGATTATTGGCCGTTTAGTGGACTTTCTGCTTGACATATTCAAACAAATGTTTGAAACTAACGTTTGTTTGATGCGTATATTGTGGAGAAGGTCATGCCATCATCGGATACAGAGAATTCGACGCGCCAGAGGCTGCTTGACGCCGCTGGAGAGTGTTTCGCCGAGACGGGGTTTCACGGGGCTACCGTTCGGGAGATTTCCCAGCGGGCCGACGCCAACGTGGCGGCTGTGAATTACCATTTCGGCGACAAGTACAAACTTTACGAGGCCGTGCTCCTCGAAGCGATCAACTACGCGGAATATCGCTTCGGTGCGCTGCGGGCGCAGACCGCCACGCTGCGGGCCGCCCAACGGTTGCACGATTTTGTCGGAGCGCTGCTGATGGGCGGTTTGGACCCGGAGAGACCCCAGTGGCATTGCAAGCTGCTGTGCATGGAGATGGCCGACCCCGGTCCGGCGCTGGAAACGTTGTTTGCCAAGTCGCTCAGCGGGCGGTTCGGTATGCTGAGGCAGATTGTTTCGGAACTGCTTTCGCCGCCCGGTGCGGAGCGGGAAGTTACCCTGCTTGCCTGCAGTGTTCTCGGCCAGGGGCTGTTCTACCTGCGGAGCCGCCAGATGCTCCCGAAGCTGCTTCCCGGGTTTGAACTGGACTGCGAAGGTCTCGAGAAGCTTACCGCGCACATTACCGAGTTTTCGCTGGCGGGCATCGAAGCTCGCAATCGGCGGACGAACCGCCCGGACGGATAATTGCCATGAAAAACCCCTCGATGATATGGATGCTGCTGCCGGCCGTATGCATGACGGTCTGCTCGTGCGCGCCCAAGGTCCGGCAGGCGGACGTGAACTCGGTGATCGCGACGCCGAAAACGTTCTCGCTGTCGGGCGAGGGCAAGATGCCCGACAAATGGTGGACTGTGCTCGGCGACGCCGAACTCGACAAGCTCATCGCAGCGGCGCTGAAGAACAATCTCGACCTGATCGCGACCTGGGACCGCCTCGCCGAGGCGCGCGCCGCCGCCCGAAGGAGCGATGCGGGGCTGTATCCGACTCTTACCGGTGACGGCGGGGCCTCGCGAACGCGCACTGAAACTCACAAAGGAACCGCCAGTCCCCTGGCGCCGTTCGGGCGGGTTTATACGAGCAGTTTCTCGCTTGGAATGGTGGCGGCTTACGAGGTGGACCTCTGGGGGCGCGTCCGGTCGACCAGCGATGCGGCTGGCTTGGATGTACTGGTCTCCATGGAGGATCTGGACGCCGCGGCGATAACGCTGACCGCGGAAGTCGCCCAAACATGGTATCGCCTCCTGGAAAGCCGCCTGCAACTGAAGCTCCTTGATTCTCAGATCGAGACGTCCGAGCAGGTTCTCAAATTCGTCGAACTGCGTCGCGGGCTGGGTGAGGCCATTACGATAGACCGCCTCCAGCAGCAGCAGCAAGTCGAGTCGAAACGGGCCGAGAAAGCACGGACTCACTCAAGGCGAATGGTCCTCGAGCACCAGTTGGCGGTTCTTCTGGGCAAGGCGCCCGGAGCGTTTACTGCGCCCCAGGGGCCTCTGCCCGCCAAACTGCCTGAATTGCCCGCCACCGGTCTGTCGGCGGATCTCATTCGCAGGCGCCCCGACGTTCGCAGCGCGCAGTTTCGGGTGGCGGCGGCGAACAAGCGTGTGGCCGCGGCGATTGCCGATCGATTCCCCCGGGTGAGCCTGTCGCTGCAGGCGGGATCATCGACTGCCAAGGTTCGAGACCTCTTCGATAACTGGTTTGCGACGCTTGCGGCGAACCTTACCGCGCCGATCCTCGACGGCGATCTGCGGGCCGCTGAAGTCAGTCGCACGCGCGCCGTCGCTTCGCGTCAGTTGCACACCTACGCACAGAAGATACTCACGGCGATCAAGGAAGTCGAAGACGCCCTGGCTCGGGAAGCCCGCCAACGCCAGTACATCGATTCGTTGGCCAAGCAGCTCGCGTTTTCCAAAGAGGTGGTCACCGAAGCCCAGCAGCGCTACCGCAAGGCAGACAAGAAGGTCGACTATCTTCGGACTCTCGACGCGCTTCAATCGCACCAGCGACTGCAGAGAACCAGCCTCCTGGCCCGACGGGAGCTGATTGATTTTCGCATAGGCCTGTATCGGGCCCTGGCCGGCAGCGTTGCGGGACCGGCGGGCGCCGATACGGACAAGAATAAGAATGAGGCCCAAAAGTGAACAGTACACCCGACATGCCTGACATACCCGAGATACCTGACATACCTGACATCCCCGACATACCCGACAGCATTCCTGCCGATAGCGCACCGCCACCGCCGAAGGAAGATGCCTCAGGCAGTGTGATTTCCACGCTCTTTTTTATCATCATACCCCTGATAGTTTTTGGCGGGGGGATATGGATCGCTGTCTACTTCGTAAAGACCGCCCCCAAGGCCGAACAGAAAGCCATCGTCCGAGAGGCCCAGTTGGTGGACGTCGCCACCGTACGCCGCGGAAACCACCGCGTGGTGGTCAAGGCGATGGGCACGGTCGTACCGTCCAAGCGGATAACGCTCCAACCGCAGGTCAGCGGTCAACTCAAGGAAGTAAGCGACAAGTTCGTTCCCGGCGGGCGGTTCGACATCGGCGAGACTATCGTCAAGATCGACCAGGAAGATTACGATTTCGTAGCCAAGCAGCGGACCGCCGACGTCGTGCGGGCAAAACACGACCTCAAGATCGAACAGGGGCAGCAGATTATCGCCAAACGCGAGTACGAACTGATAGTCAAGACCCAATCGGGCGGTGTTATCGACCGTGACCTGATACTCAGGAAACCGCAGTTGGAATTGGCCGAAGCGGGCGTCGACGCCGCCCAGGCCGCTCTCGACAAAGCCAAACTCGACCAGAAGCGCACCACGCTGACCGCCCCGTTCAACGCGGTTATACTCGACAAGCAGGAGGTAGATATCGGTTCGCAGGTCTCGCCGGTTACGAAGATAGCGGTCCTTGCAGGCACCGATGAATTCTGGGTGCTGGCTTCGGTTCCGATAAACAGCCTCAAGTGGATCGGTCTTTCCGAAAGCCGGAAACTCCTGGAAGGTGCGGAGGTCCGGATATTCAACAAGACAAGCTGGCCCGTCGGCGCCAAACGCGTCGGGCACATTACCGGGCTGCTGAGCACGCTGGAGACCCAGGGGCGCCTTGCACGGGTCCTGATATCGGTAAAGGACCCGCTGTGTCTCAAAGCTGACGATCCCAAGTTGCCCAAGTTGCTGGTGGGCATGTACGTGAGCCTGGAGGCCGACGGGATCGAACTCAAAAACGCGATACGCATCGACCGGACTTCGCTTCGCGACAACGACACGGTGTGGGTATTCGGCAAGGACGGCATGCTGGAGATTCGCGAGGTGACAGTTAAACGGCGCGACCGCGAGGCGGTGTATGTAAGCGAGGGGCTCAAAGAAGGTCAGCGGATCGTAACCAGCGATCTGGCGGTCCGTATCGCCGGTACGCCGCTGAAGATCAACGCCCCGACGACCCGCCCGACATCCCGCCCGACAACCCAGCCGGGAGTTTCGGCAAAATGACCGATACCACAAACATAAATCCCACGCCCAAGAGGGGGCCCGTTGCGTGGATGGCGGGCAACTCGGTGGCCGCCAACATGCTCATGCTGGTCTTGCTGATCGGCGGGTTGATCTATGCCTTCAAGATCAAGAAGGAGTTTTTTCCGGAATTCGAACTGGACCTGGTGAGCGTAACCGTACCGTATCCCGGCGCCAGTCCCGACGAGGTCGAGCAGGGTATTGTTCTTTCGATAGAAGAGGCCGTTCGCGGTCTCGACGGAGTCGAAGACGTTAATTCGACCTCCGGTGAAGGCGTCGGACAGGTAGTGATAGAACTGCTCCGGGACGCCGATTCCAAGAAGGCCCTCCAGGACGTCAAGCAGGCCGTCGATCGGATCATCACGTTTCCCGATGAGGCCGAAGAGCACCAGGTTATGCTCCTGGTGGCCAAGCATCGTGTGCTGTCGATGCTGCTGCATGGAGACCACGACGATTCGACGCTGCGCGCACTGGCGGAGAAGACCCGCGAGAGCCTGCTGCAACTGCCCGGAATAACGCAGGTCGGGCTCTCGGGCGTCAGGCCGCTGGAAGTCAGTATAGAAGTTCCGATGGACACGCTGCGGACCTACAACCTCACGCTCGGGCAGATCGCCCGCAAGATTCGCGAGACGTCGCTGGAACTGCCCGCTGGAAGCGTCAAGACCGCCGCTGGCGAGATCCTCGTTAGAATGAAGGAACGGAGGGATTCGGGGCGCGATTTCGCCAATATACCAATCATCAGCGCGAGCGACGGCAGCGAAGTGCTGCTCGGCGATATCGCGACAATCGTCGACGGTTTCGCCGAGACCGATGAATTTGCCACCTACAACGGCAAGCCCGCGGTTCTGCTGAATGTCTACCGCGTCGGGCAGCAGTCCGTGCTGGACGTCGCCGCCGCGGCGCACAAATTCGCCGAGGAATATACCGCCCAGCTCCTCGGCGGGACGGGCCTGACGATCCCCGAAGCCAGCGACCTGTCGGTGATGTATCAACAGCGAATGGACCTGCTGGCGCGAAACGCGGGGATCGGCCTGGTCCTGGTATTCGTGCTGCTGGGGATATTCCTCGAGGCGAGGCTGGCGTTCTGGGTGACCATGGGGATACCCATATCCTTCCTGGGCACGTTCGTCTTCATGCCGATGTTCGGCGTTTCGCTGAACATGATCTCGATGTTCGCGTTCCTGATAGCGCTCGGTATCGTCGTTGACGACGCGATCGTGGTCGGAGAGAACATCTACGAATACCACCAGAAGGGACACAGTTTCGGTAAGGCCGCGGTACTGGGAGCCCGCGAAGTGGCGATGCCCGTTACGTTCAGCGTCCTGACGAACATAGTGGCGTTCTTTCCGCTGATGTTCGTCCCGGGCATCATGGGCAAGATCTTCGTGGTGATCCCCCTGGTGGTGATCTCCGTTTTTTCGATCTCGCTGATCGAGAGCCTGTTCATTCTTCCCGCCCATCTCGGTCACCAGAAGGACAAGGCCCGCCGTGGGATCGGGCGTGCGATCCATCGAGTTCAGAACGGTTTCAGCAAGTGGTTCTCGCGTTCGATACGCCGCTTCTACGGTCCGCTGCTTAACGCGGCGCTGCGCCACCGCTACCTGACGGTGTCGGTCGCCCTGGCGGTGCTCATCGGGACGATCGGATACATAAAGAGCGGTCGGATGGGCTTCGAGATGTTCCCGAAGATCGAATCGGATGTGGCGACGGTGACCGCCGTCCTTCCTTACGGTACGTCGGTAGCCAAGACCAAAGAGGTCCGGGCCCGCCTGATGGCGACCGCCAACGAGGTGATCGCCGAGAACGGCGGTAAGAAGCTGGCCAGCGGAATGTTCGCGCAGATCGGCGGGATGGCCGGAGCCGATCGCAGCGTTGTGCGCAGCAGCGGGGGATCCAAGGGCAATACCGTCGAGATTTCGGTGCATCTTTCGATGCCTGTAAAGAGCCGCCCGATAACCACGGGGCAGTTTACCGACCTGTGGCGCAAGCGCACGGGGACTATTCCCGGTCTGGAGTCTATTTTCTTCCAGGCCGACAAGGGCGGACCGGGCTCGGGCGCTGCACTGACCGTCGAATTGAGCCACGGCGACATCAAGACGCTTCAGGAGGCCGGTGAGTCACTGGCCGAAACGCTGAGAACATTCCCGAAAGCCAGTGACGTTAACGACGGTTTTGAGGAGGGTAAGAAACAGTTCGACTACACGCTGAGACCCGAGGGCAGGAGCCTGAATCTGACCACCCTGGACGTCGCCCGCCAGGTCCGCCATTGTTTCTACGGCGCCGAAGCCCTCCGCCAGCAGCGCGGACGCAACGAGATCAAGATCATGGTCCGCCTGCCGAAGTCCGAACGCATTTCGCAGTATACTCTCGAGGAACTTTTTGTATGGACACCCGATCGAATGCACGTTCCGCTCGACGAGGTTGTCAGCTACAAACGCGACCGGGCATATACGGCAATCACGCGGCGAGACGGAAGACGCACGATAAGCGTTACCGCCGACGTTACGCCCAGGAGCCAGGCCGGGCAGATCCTCGGTTCGCTTTACGACGAGAAGTCCGGGTCGATCAGCAAACTCATGGGCAAACTCAAGGCCGGCTGCAGGAAGTTCTTCGGTTACCCGCCCGAGGCGGTCAAGGTTACCGAGCCCAAGCCACTGGACGTGCTGGTCGAGAGGTATCCCGGTCTGGCCTACTCGTTCGAGGGCAAGCAGGCCGAC
>CAZSLS010000093.1:0-23886 GCA_964607575.1 uncultured Planctomycetaceae bacterium
ACGACCGAACTGGTGCAGATGCTCATCAAGGGGCACAACAACGTCAAACTCGACGCAGAGGCCTGGGACCGCCTGATAACCTGGATCGACTTCAACGCACCGTACCACGGGCGCTGGTCGACCATCGTGGGCAAGAAAGCCGCCGACAGCAAAGAGGCCCTGCGGTCCATGACGCGAAAGCTCTACGCGAACGTAGACGAGAACCACGAGTTCCTGCCCAAAATGTCAGTCATGAAGATCACGCCGGTCGTACCGAAGGCCCTGAAGCCCGCGACTCCGATCAGCATGCCCGGATGGCCCCTGAAGGATTCGGCATCACTGGTGAAGGATCGCAAACCGATCTCGATCGAACTGGGCAAGGACGTGAAGATGGAACTGGTATACGTACCGGCGGGTAAGTTCGTCATCGGCTCGACCACCGGATATCCCGACGAGGCGCCCGTAGCGAAAACTGCTATCGCCAAGGGCTTCTGGATGGGCAAGCTCGAAGTGACCAACGCCCAGTTCCGCGCGTTCGACGCCAAACACGATTCTCGCGAAGAAGATCGCCACGGTTACCAGTTCGGTATCCCAGGGTACACTGTTAACAAACCCGAGGACCCCGCGGTCAGGCTTTCGTGGCGCCAGGCGGCGGCGTTCTGCAAATGGTTATCGACCAAGAGCGGTAAGAAAGTCGCCCTGCCCACCGAGGCACAATGGGAATGGGCCTGCCGCGCCGGGACAGATACGGAGATGTCGTTCGGCAAGCTGGGCAGCGATTTTTCAAAGCACGGGAATCTGGGCGACATAACGCTGTCGGCGTTCTCGGGCAACCCGTACAGGCTCGACTGGAAATCTGCACAGTACAAGAATCCGACGAACATCTACGACAACTGGATCCCGCAGGACGGGCGGTTCAACGACGGCGGGTTCATCTCGGAAGGCACGGGCAAATATCTCCCCAACGCTTGGGGCCTGCACGACATGCACGGTAACGTAGCCGAGTGGACCCGCTCGCTCTACAAGCCTTATCCATACGTCGAAGGCGACGGGCGAAACGACGTCAGCGCCAAGGGAAAACGCGTGATCCGCGGCGGTTCGTGGTACGATCGTCCCAAACGCTGCACATCGAGCTACCGCTTCGGATATCGAGACTATCAGAAAGTCTACAACGTGGGATTCAGAGTGGTTATCGAGGAGTAGATGACTCACCGGTGTTCCAGCTTAATCTTTGCGATTCTCTGCCTGGCGGCGCCACCTCTGGTCGCGGGCGAACCGCCGCCGGTTCGCGCCATCACCAGCGGACCGAAGGTTCACTGGTTCGGATACTACGACAAGTTCCAGTTCGATCCGAGCGGACGGTACGCCCTGAGCATGCAAGTCGACTTCGAGCACCGCAGTCCGCGGGCCGACGACGTTATCAAAATCGGAATGGTCGACCTGCACCGCGGCGACAAGTGGATCGAACTGGGCGAGAGCAGAGCCTGGGGATGGCAGCAGGGATGCATGCTCCAGTGGTTGCCCGGGACGAAGAGTACAATCCTGTGGAACGATCGCCAGGACGGGCGGTTCGTATGCCACATAATGGACACCGCCACTCGGAAGAAACGCACTATCCCCTATCCGATCTACACCGTCACGCCTGATGGGCGATTCGGGGCGTCAGTGGATTTCAGGCGCATCCAGGACCTGCGCCCGGGCTACGGATACGCAGGACTACCCGATCCCAATAAGAGCAACATGGCGCCGAAGGATTCGGGGATATGGCTGGTGGACCTCGCCACGGGCAAGGGCAAGCTGATTGTCTCGCTGGCCGACATAGCGAAAATACCATTTCCCGGGCGGAATGTTACCGGCGCCAAACACTACTTCAACCACCTGCTGTTCAACGGTAACGGTAAGCGGTTGGAGTTCCTGCACCGGTATCGCCCCAACGGCGGGCGCGGCGGGTTCATCACGCGCATGCTGACCTGCGGCCTCGACGGTTCGGACATTCGCACGGTCGATCCGTCCGGGTCAACATCGCACTTCATCTGGCGAGGGACCGACAAGATCCTCGCGTGGTCGCGTTACAGGAAGCGCAGCGGGTTCTTCCTGTACGAAGACAAGCCAGGCGGGGGAAAGGTAGTTCAGATCGGCAAGGGCGTGATGACCGTAAACGGGCACTGCACGTACCTTCCGGGCGATAAGTGGATACTCAACGACACGTATCCCAGGGGCAAGGGACGCATCCAGGACGTCTACCTCTACCACGTGGCGACAGGCAAGCGTATCTCGCTGGGGAACTTTCACCGGCCGAAAAAGTATTCCGGCGAGTGGCGCGTCGACACGCATCCCCGCGTCAGCCGCGACGGGAAAACAGTCTGCATTGACAGCGCCCACGGCGGTAAGGGCAGGCAGTTGTACCTGATCGACATCAGCAAGATCATCGCCAATCCGCCCAAGCCCTGAGAAGCGTCACTTAACCTCGCATATCTTCTTGCCGTCACGCTCGATCGCCAGGCGCGTTCGCCCGTCTTTCGTCGCGGTGAAATGCAGCGTGTCTTTCTGCTTACCGAACTTCACCGCCACGGTAGAACCGTTGTCGGCGATGGTCGTCTCGGGCAGGGATTCACCCTTCCTGAAGGCATGCAGCATGACCTTGAAATGTCCGACCTTCGCCTTGGATGACATTACCAGGCGGTGGTAGGCGTACTTGCGATTGCGGAACGTCCGGCTTACCGGGTCGAGTTTCACGCCGCCGGCGCCACCGGCAAGAATACGCACCAGCAGGCGGCGGTCAGTCTTGTCGCCCAGTACAACATCGACAACGCGCGCCCCGCCGACCTTCGTGGCGATATTCTTCACGATGGTCAGATCGTCGGGGATCTGCATCAACCACGTGTATTCATGCTGCGTGTCGTCCTTCCGGATATCGTCAACGATTATCGCATAAGGGCGCTTCCCGCGAACCAGCCCGCACGTGCGGTAAGCGTACTGGACGGGATTGTAGTCGACCCAGTATCCATGCCCACCGGGGTCGCGTTTGGGCGCGGGTTTGAATCCGGTGGCCCAGTTCGGCAGGAAACTCCACGGTTGGTCCATCCAGGGCAGCGGGCTTCTGTGAAGTCGCGAATCGTTCGGCGTAACGGGAACAGGTACGGCGCCCTTCTTGATTCGATCGGCGGTGACGAGCAGATGGCTGTACGCCCAAGCCGCATCGGCCGCCGCGAAAGTTGCGTTCGCGTTATCGTCCAGCGCGACCGTCCGCCCCGCCGGGCATCGCCCGCCCGACTTGCCCTGCCCTTTCCCGTCGACCAACACAACCGAATGGAACTCAGAGGTATCTTCGACCTCCTCGGTGCGGTGCGCCCACAACCGCCCGAGCGCCGCAAACACAAACTCGTTCCGCGAGGCCCGGGTATGCCCGCCGGGTACGTTTCGCGGTTCAAAGTAGAGGAACGCCGCGTTGCGGTCCCATCCGCTGCGAGCGGTCATCAGCCCGCGATAGTCGCTGTAATAACTCAGCGGTTCTTTACCGGTCAGCCCGGTCATCACACGATCGAACGCCTTGTCGAAATCGTATTTCCCTCCGACAGCGCCGATCGGATCGTCAGCGATATACAGATTCCACGGTGGCGGATAGGTCGTGCGACAGTTAGGCCACGTGCCCACAGCACCGTCGGCGAAACGATCACGCACGCTCGATGCGTAAAGCAGATCGACTACCGGGTCGGTCGGATGAGCGTACTTGAAGTGTCGGATATCCTTGACCAGCGGCATGGCTCCGGTCTCGAACATATGCTCACCGCCCCAGGGCAGCATAGTGTGCAGGAGGAACTTGCGGACGTGATTCTTCGAGTAGATCGTACCGATCAGCGGTTCGCCCCGCATCGCCAGCGCCCCGAGCCACCTGGCGCCGTAGAACGATTTGTTAAGGCCCTCGAACGGCGCCCCGTTTGGCCCCGACGCAATGTAAACCCACTTCTTCAACCCGGTCGCTATCCGTTTGTACGCATCGGGGTCGCTTCCTTCCTCGCCTTCGATCGACAGCACCATCGGAAGCATGTTGGCGTGGATCACGTCCCAGTTGCTCGTGTTGCCCGGGAACGCCGGCACGTGATCCAGGCTGATGTACTGCTTGCCCTTCAGGATCCCGGCGATGCATTTGCGGACTATCCTGCGCTGATCGCCTGTCATCCACTTGTGCGCCCAGTCGTAAGTAAGCCCCAGCGACTGGCTGGATATCAACTGGTAAACCCGCTGCCAATCGTCAGTCGCAGTCCACTTGTCCATATCCTTTGCAAATCGCGCGGCGAGAGTCGTCAGCGCAGCGGAGATTCGCTTCCCGCCGGCGGGGTCATCGTCGATCAGGCAGCGGAACGCCTCGTACGGAAGGAGGTGCATCAGGTAATGCCTTCCTGTCTTACTCGGTTTTTCGTCCCAATCCTTCTCCATATCGCTCGGGACCTTGCCCTTCGCCAGTTCGTTGATCCACCCGCCGACCCACGGACCGCGAAAACCCATGCGCGGATGGATGTGATAACCCTTCTTGCGGTATCGCTCAATATCCGCGGGTTTGGGCTTGTAGGGCACAGACTCCCAGTCTTCGCGTTTCGGCGAGACCTGCAACAGGCGTCCTCGAATGGCGAGGTATTGCAGGCGTCCGATATGCGTATTCTTGAACCGCTTGCGAATGGCGGGAATCTCGTCGGGACCGAAGTAGACTCGCGGATGGATTCCGGGCCTGGGCGGAGCCTTGAAGCGACCTGCAGCAAAACCGGCCGCAAGCTTACCGTACTTGGGGGTCAGCGACCATTTCTCGATCGGCGGGAAATACTGCTCGATTTCCCCGGCGGTGTATCCGGTGCGGCGGGCGGTCTGATCGAGCGTCTCACCGTGAATGTTCGGTGACGGCCCGGCGGCAACAACGGTCGAAATCATAGCCAAAACGCCCGACACGATACACCAATAGCTTCTCGTCATGTCCAGAATCCCGTGATTGAATCGCCGTTTCCCCCGAGCTACTTCTTCAGGAACTTGATCGTGTCGATGTAGAACCAGGTGCTCGCGGTATTGTGAAACTTCAGGAACACGTGATTGCCCACATTTCGCGGTAACTTGAGCGTGAACTCCTGCCAACTGTTACCGCCCTTCAACGGACCCATGCCCGCTAACCGCTTTCCGCTGGGGCTGTAAAACTCGATTGTCGTACTGAAGATGGCGGCGCCCTTGTAGTACATAACCCTGATCGGGCGCGATGAGTGTATTTCGTATATGACGTCCTTACCGGTCTTCTGGTCGAAATAGACACCGCTTCCGGAGAACGGGCCGAGGGCGTCGTCGCCCTTCTGGACGGGAAACTGACCGCATTTCTTGCCCGCCTTGAAAGGGGCCATGCTCTGCTTGCTGCGAAAAGTTATTCGGTTGCGACGTGGACGCACAACAGGCATACCGGCGGTGGCGAGCTTCTCAAGTTCCTTGTCGATCTTCGAGATGTTCATTTTCGCCGCGAGGTGCGCGACGTCCTGCGTGGTGTGCTTGTCGAGAAACTGCTCGTAGTAGCCCCTGGCCCTTACGAGCATTGCGCTTTTACTGAGCAGGGTGGCCTTGGGGGCGAGTGCCTTGTAATACCAGTCGCCCAGTTCGCGGTAGACATTGGCCTGGAGTTCTTCCGATTCCTTTTCCGCCAGCGGGACGTACGTGCGGAACGCCTGGTCGACCTCGTCGGTCAGGTATTTCGCCGCCCGCCCCGGGTTGTCCAGGTCGACCACGAGGGCCTTCAGCAGCGACGTCCTGGTCGCGGCGTGATCGGGCTTGGTCTTCAGGGTGGTTTCGTAACGCTCTACTCTCTGTGAGATGCCCATGAAATGGGTCGCCATGCGGAGGTCCCTGGCGATTTCATTCTTGTTGTCCAGGTTCAGCATCGATGCTACCGAATACGCCTCTCGATATGCAGTCGCCGCCTCGGACCAGATGCCCTTGGATCCGCGCCGGCGTCCCTTTGCCAGCAGGAGTTCGACGAGTTTCTCGGCGACGGTATCCTTTTCATCGCGCGATTTGCATGCTCGGAACCATCGCCGATGCAGGTCCAGATTCATCTTGAGCCATTCGTCGGCTCGCTCGGGGGCGACTTTCTCGAGCAGCGCGATGGCCTCCAGAACGGTCTTTCTGGCCTCGGGGACCGTAATGCTCTTCATACCGTATTCAATGGCCTTGCTCAGCAGTACGATCTGTATCTCGGGAGTATCTTTGGCGATCTTACCGGCGGCGCAGAGTCTGACTGCCCGCTCGGTATTGCTCTTTGCGTCGTCGATGACCTGCTTGACGAGTTGGTCGACGGCCTCATCGGCCCGGGCGGACTGAACTCCCGTCGCTGCAAGAACGATCGCGAAAGCCAAGGTGAACACTGCGCTATGTTTCATCTTCCCGACTCCTTAGATGAACGTGGGGATCTGAACTCACCGCTTACCTCGTTATATTATACCAGGACAAGACCGCAGGGGAACCCCAAATATGTGTTAAACGCCGGGCAATTGCATCTAACAGTGTCGGGTATCGGGCGGTTTAGACCGGTAGTTGATAGGTCAAAGCGGTCCATGCCCAATGCAGCACCACCAGCAGTAATCCGACGACACCGCAGATCGAGTGGGCACGAATGAAATTTGCGCCCAGTTTGCGCCGCATCAGCCCGCCGAATTCCACCAGCCCTATCAGTATCGAAGCCAGTATCCCAAACCACAACCACAGCACGTTGGGAGCCCCGTACT
Source organism: uncultured Planctomycetaceae bacterium (assembly GCA_964607575.1). GTDB lineage: Bacteria > Planctomycetota > Phycisphaerae > SM23-33 > SM23-33 > BS750m-G57. The sequence continues at coordinate 6,729 of CAZSLS010000093.1, forward strand.
GAGCCAGGTACACCGACACGTGGATCGACAGCGCGCCGAACAGCACGATCGCCAGCACCATGTGTATGCTGCCGAAGTTGGCCCTGAACTTTTTCCGCATCAGACCGGTCGCGACCATAAGCGCCATCACCACCGTCGCCGCGTATCCCATGAATTTGGCTACTCCGAGAACCGCCCTGCTCCTGGCCTTGGGACGCGCTTCCCGGAACTCGGGCTTGAGTATGGAAACGGTTGCCACCGCCGGGGCAGTCGCCGGTTGGCTCGCCGCGGGTGTGGCGTTCGGATCTTCGTATCCGTACATGGACCCGGGGGGCTTCGGATCGTGTTTACCGAGGTAGAGGAACGCGACGATCTTGTCGGCTTCTTCTTCGGTGTACGGTTCCTCGACACCATAGGACGCCATTCGCTCCACCGTAAGCTGCCATTCCTTCAGCGAACGATTGGACATGTCGTAATCCTGGATACCGTGGCACTGCGTACACTTTTTCTCGAACAGTTTGCGGGCGTTCTTGTCATCGAAAGCCGCCAGGCAGATGCTTGCCGACAGGAGAACCCCTAACGTCAACGCTACGACCGCAATTTTAATATGCACGTTTATTCATCTCCTGTTTCCCACCCCACCGAACCATCGAAGTTACGCCTTGATCCACTATATACCTCCAAGAACGCTTTTCCAAGCGGATTGGTAATTAAGACAGATGTTCTGTCGGACCCGACGGGACCGCCTGATTGCATAGCGCCAACTCCGCCAGTGTGTTTATTTGTCTGGCGGCGAGGCGTTTGAGTAGTTTTTGCAGCAGGCGGGCGGTAAGCAGCGCATCGCCCAGTGCAGTATGGCGTGCGCCGCTCCGGGGAATATCGTAACGGTCGAGCAGGCTGTCGAGGTCGTAGTGGTTTCCCCTCCGCCGGCGGTCAGCGTGACGGGCCAGATGGGCCGTATCGAGTACGAGATTCTGGATCGGCGCCCCGCACAGAGATTCGCCCATCCGGTTGAGCATCGTCAGGTCGAACGCCGAGTGGTGGGCCACGAGCACCGCATCGCCTGCCCAGAGCAGGAAATCACTGAGTACGTCTTGCGGTTGGTGCCCGTTGGCGATCTTGCCCGGGGTCAGCCCGTGGACGACAATCGAATCCCGCGAGGGGTGAATCTCGGTGGCGATTATGCGGTCGAACGTGTCGCCGAGGGCAATCCGCCCGCCGGTCATGGATACCGCGCCAAGCGAGACGGCGTGATCCTCCCCGGGGTCGAGCCCGGTTGTCTCGGTGTCGAAGATGACGAATCGCTCGGAGGACCATGGTCCCTTCAACCGCCGGCGTCCGGGCCAGGCCGCCGACTGGGCTTCAATCACGGGATTACCGTCGGCCCGGGCGGTGAGCCTCCGGCTCGCGAGGGCCCGCTTGAGGCGGCGTGCGGCGAAGATGATTCGGTCCAGCCCGTACACTCCGGTCACCGCCTCATCATGTGCTCGCCGTAACGGTGCGAGAGACTTTCCTGGGCATCCTGCACAGTCGAGAAGACGGCACGGAGGATCTGCTGCTGGGTCTTGCTAAGGGTTTCCGGATTGATATGGTTATCGGGGCTCTCACCGGCTTCGATTCTGTTGAGGTGGTGGGCCAATCGCATGTCGTGCAGGTATCGCAGCGCGTCGGTTGCGCTGGCGGTAATCGTCGAGGCGCCGTCGAGGTGCTTGCCCGCATACTCGAGGCGATCGAAGGTATTGCTCGAATCGAAGTAGCACGCATCGAGCGCCAGCACGCGAGCCATGTCGACCAGGGGCGTCAGACCGTGCAACTTGAGGTCGAAAGAGTTGCGATACTCCCCGGATCGGTCGACGACGAATCGGCGGAAGAACGACAGCGGAGGGCGGAACACCAGCGCGTTATGCGTCAGGAACGTCAGGACTCCGCGCTCGCGCTTCAGCGCGTCCTGGAGATCGTCGGTAAGCTCGCCGGCGAGTTTCGTGTGACCGTACAGTGGACGCAGGTCGAAGAAAATCGACGAGTGCATCAGCGCCATCGGCTCGGGTTCGCCAATCCAGTCGCGGAAAATCCGCTTCCATATGGACAGAGGCTGGCGCCATTTCGGATTGGTGGCCATCACGCCGCCCTTGCACAAGGTGAACCCGCAGGCCGCCAAACCCATTACAACGCGGCGAGCGATTGCGCTGAACCATTTGTCGGCCCACACCCGCTCGACCGGACCGGCGGGATCCTCGTAGATCAGCGCGTTGTCCTGATCGCCGGTCAGACCCATCTCGCGCCGTCCCTTTGAACCCAAGGCCAGCCAGGTCCATCGCAGATCTACGGCCTGGTCAGGGCGCTCGGCGCGCAAATGATCCTCGGCAAGGGTGAGCAATCTGACCGTCAGGCGATCGTTGATTTCGGTGATAACTCCAGTGAGTTCTTCGCACTGAATACCGTGTTGATAGAGGCGCAGCAGATGCCCGTCGGCCTCGGTGCGAATGCGGGCGAGTTCCGTAATCGAACGCGCCTTTTCGAGGCGTTTGATCGTGGCGGCAGGGTTCATACCCTTGGCGTGGGCGATATCCTCGTCGGAGAGCGTACCTACCAGCGGAGAGTCCGGATCGGCGTCCCGAGTGACAACCAGATGGTGGATTCGGCGTCGCGACATTTCCATCAGTGCATCGAACACGGGCGTTTCGGCTCCGATGCTGTAGACCGGCGAGCTCATTATTTCATCTACGGGCATATCTACCGGGGCGCCCTCGGCAACGATCTTGTTCCGCAGATCGGTGTCGGTCAGGATTCCGACGACCCGCCCGTCGCTGACTATCAGGATCGATCCGACTCGCTGGGTGCGCATCTGCCCAGCCGCCTGACGCACAAGCGTCCCGGGCGGACAGGTAAGCGGTTTTCGCCGCACGAGCGATGCGGTCCGCGAACCGACGATAAGGCGGGCGTCGGCGGTATCGTAGGTCGCTTCGACCGCCCGGGCCCGGGGCTTGATGCTCTCGGTGAAGAAGTCGGCGAAGTCGGGGGCCCCTTGGCGCAGTATCGCGAATCTGGCGGATGGTATCAGTGCGCAGACGGTCGGTTCAGCAGCTATCGCTTCGTAGGGCAAGGCCTCTTCACTCAGCAATGCCTCCGCGCCGAACGTGTCGCCCTCGCCGCATAGGTCCGTCAGGCGGTGACGTTCGACATCGAGCAGGCGCACCGAACCGGATTCGACGAAATAGAGGTGCTCGTGTTGGGGATCGCCGTATGCGAGTATCCGCTCGTCGGGCTCGAAGTACTCGACGAGCACGTCGCCCAGGAGCCCGCTCAGCAACTCCGGCGACAACTGGTCGAACGGCGGCGTGGCTTGCATCAGCGCAGCCACTCGGTCTGGCAAACGGGCTGGGTTTGCGGCATCGGTCATGCGAGTTCCCGCTACGAGGCGCCGCCCCGGCGCGGCAGGCGGATGTCCTCGACCATCTGCTGAACGTCGTCAGGAGGCGCCTTGGTGAACTTCGACACGGCGATCGTCACCACGAAATTCAGCACCATACCGACCGTTCCGATCCCTTCGGGACTGATTCCAAGGAACCACGATTCGGCGCCCGCTGTCGGATTAATGAACCTGAAGTAGATAATATACGCGCCGGTAAACAGAATACCACTGAGCATACCACAGATGGCGCCTTCCCTGGTCGTGCGCTTCGAGAAGATGCCCAGAATGATAATCGGGAAGAAGCTGCTTGCCGCCAGCCCGAAAGCAAACGCCACCACCTGCGCGACGAAACCCGGCGGATTGATCCCAAAGTATCCGGCGATAAGAACCGCCACCGCAGCCGCCACGCGTGCAAGGGTCAACTCGTTCTTTTCGCTCATGTTCGGCTTGAGTACCCGTTTGAACAGATCGTGGGATATCGCCGTCGAGATAACCAGCAGCAGTCCCGCGGCGGTCGACAGAGCGGCGGCCAGTCCTCCCGCGGCCACCAGCGCGACGACCCAGGCGGGCAGATTGGCGATTTCGGGATTCGCCAGCACCATTATGTCGCGGTCAATGTACAGTTCGTTCGGCGTTGCGGTGTTGGTTTTATTCGTGACGATTCGCTCGCCGTAGCTGCCAAGCTTCGGTTGTCCGTCCTCGCCCACGGCGAATGCGGGCTTGCCCTTGAACGGAGTCTGTTCCTTTTTCGCGGGATTGTCGTGGCGGTAATTGATCTTCCCGTCACCGTCCTTATCCACCCACGCGATGAGACCGGTCTTCTCCCAGTTCTTGAACCAGGACGGGGCGTCTTTGTACTCCTTTTCGTGGAGCGTCTGGATCATATTGGCCCGTGCGAACGTGGCGACCGCAGGTGCGGTGGTGTACAGGATTCCGATGAACAGCAGCGCCCAGAACGCGCTGATCCGGGCGGCTTTGACGCTCGGGACGGTGTAGAATCGAATGATAACGTGAGGGAGCCCCGCCGTACCGACCATCAACGCCATCGTTATCGCAAACACGTCAATCATACTCTTCTTGCCCGCCACGAAGGCGGCGGTGTATTCCGGGAGCCCCAAGTCCACATGTATCTTGTCGATCGCGTCCATGAGATACATCCCGGCGTTGGGACCCTGGGTTATCGTCGAACCGAGTCCGACTTGCGGGACCGGATTGCCCGTCAGCTTCCACGATATCGCCACAGCCGGAATGAGGTAGGCTAGTATCAGCACGACGTATTGCGCCGCCTGGGTGTACGTGACGCCCTTCATCCCGCCCAGGGTCGCATACAGCAGCACCAGCGCCATTCCGATCATCACGCCGACGTTAACGTCAACCTCGAGGAACCGCGAAAACACCACGCCCACGCCGCGCATCTGACCGGCCACATACGTAAACGATACGAAAATCGCACAGAAGACAGCCACCACGCGCGCCGCATTGGAGTAGTACCGATCGCCGACGAAGTCAGGCACGGTGAACTTACCGAACTTGCGCAGGTACGGCGCCAGCAGCAGCGCCAGCAACACATAACCGCCCGTCCAGCCCAGCAGGTAAATCGCGCCTGTGTAGCCCATGAAGGAGATCAGGCCCGCCATCGAGATAAACGACGCGGCGCTCATCCAGTCGGCGCCGGTGGCCATCCCGTTGACCAGCGGCGAGACGCCCTGACCGGCGATGTAGAATCCCTTGGTGGTCCGCACGCGAGAGAGAATCGCGATGCCGATGTACAGGGCGAACGTCGCCCCAACGATAATGTACGTCCAAGCCAGTATGCTCACGCTTGATCCCCCTGGTCTTCATGTACGTCGTACTTCCTGTCAAGGCGGGCCATCAGGCGGGCGTAGACAAGGATCAGTACGATGAACACGTAGATCGAGCCCTGCTGGGCGAACCAGAAACCCAGCGGAAACCCGCCAATGTGTATCTTGTTGAGAGACTCGACGAAGAATATGCTCAGTACATATCCGACCAGAAACCATACGCTCAACAGCAGCAAAAGAATGCGGATATTGGCTCGCCAGTAGCTGCGGGCGGCCTGGTCATTGGACTCGCTCATAATCAAACTCCTGAAAGTGTCACCTTACCGCCGACGAGCTGGATCCGGCATCGTGCGGTATTAAAAGTCTCTAACCATGATAGGCAAGCAGATTACGCTGTCAACGACAATTCCGATTACTCCTATAGCATTAGTACATGATCGCCCGCAGATACTTCTTCCCCACGGCAGCGGTAGTAGTGAATCTGCTTGGCCCGGCGGGCGGAGGACGCTAGACTACTGGTTGCACGGGTAGCGAAATCACGGGAGTGCTATGAAAATGACGATCAAACCGGAGAAACAGTCGTTTGTCGTACTCGCACTGGTTGCGGGCTGGGCGATCTCACTAAGCGGTTGCGGTTGCGATTTGTTCGCACCGGCCAAACCGCCCATCCTCACCAGGCCCGCAGCGTATCGTACGGTTCAAGTCGGTAAGTCTGTCGGAGGCAGAGCGATCCGGATGCACGTTTTCGGCGACAGCGGTCCGACAACGTTCATATTCGCGGGCATACACGGAGATGAAGGGATAACCCAGTTCGTCGCCCTTCACCTCGTCGAACACCTGCTGGGCGACGGAGCCCCCTACGCCTCGGCAACGGTAGCGGTACTGCCCTCTGCCAATCCCGACGGTCTGCTTGCCGGTACGCGAGTCAACGCAAACGCGGTCGACTGCAACCGGAATTTTCCCGCCGCCAACTGGAAGCCCCAGGCCAAAGGCGCCCGCTACTCACCGGGCAAGACGCCCGGAAGCGAGCCGGAAACACAAGCGCTGATCGAGGCAATCCGGATTCTCAAACCGGATGCAATCGTATCGATCCACTCGACAGACACGTTCAAACCGTGCAACAACTACGACGGACCCGCCAAATCGCTGGCGGAAATCATGGCGCCGTTTAACGGTTATCCCGCCAAAGGTTCGGTGGGCTACCCCACGCCGGGAAGTTTCGGCACATGGGCGGGCGTCGAGCGCAAGATCCCGACGATCACCCTCGAGTTGCCCAACAAGGCCCGCCCCCAGAAAGTCTGGCCCGGTAACCGCGACGCGCTCCTGGCGCTGATCGCCGCGGTATCCGCCCGCAAATCCACTCCATAACTTACCGGGGCGTTATCTCTTGTCTTCCGGGATTGGCGAGGTATAGCTCGATGCGTCTTTGAAACTCGGGACCGGGCGGAAGTTCGGGTGGTCCTTGTACTGGAGATTTTTCCGGCCCCAGTAGGCGCCGTAGTACTGGGCGTTTGTGTCGACCCAGTTTGATATCTTCAGCAACTCTTCGGGCTTGAGGTTCACTTTCTTATGCACCTTGGCCAGTTTCTCGACGATCTTGGCCTTGGCGGGGTCCTTCAACTTGACCTTGCCCTTGGAGTGCATCGCCACCAGGATGCTGTTATGCGACCCGAACGATCGCGTGGGCAGGTAGTGTACGTTTCCGGTCTTGGGATGGTTCTCGCCGACGGTCGGGAACAGTTCAAACCTCCGCCTGCCCTTACCGCGGCGCCGCTCTTTGAGCAACGACTCATACGAAACGCTGAACATCCTCGTCATCTCGCCGGTCAGCGTCAGGCCCGCCTTGGGCTCCTTGCCCGAATGACATTTCACGCAATGCTTATCGAGCACGGGCTGAACGTCCGTGGGGTAATGCAGCGGGCGCTGACCAGACTTCTCACCCGGCTGCGGACCGGGAACCGACGCCGGACGCTTGAGCGCCAGAACCGCCCCGCCCTTGCGCTTGGCGGCCGCGGCGTTGTTGGGCGTCTCGTGACATCCGATGCACGCCCGCGTCTCGCCGGGCATGTAGTTCACGTAGGTCCGTTCGATCTGAACGGCCATGTAGTTTTCATCGAGGGCGTGGAAGGCGATGTTGGCTTTTGCGGGCACGACAAAGTGCGCCGACCCGTCGGCCTCCACGGGCACAACGCCGTGCTGGACCTTCAGACCGAGGTGGGTGTCCTTGGTGATGCATGCGTGCTGCTGATCGTATCCGTCGCCGCCCCACCGCCTGCGGGTCGCCCAGGGGCGGGGGATCTGCTCCATCACGCGGATATACTTGATCGTCCCGCGCTTGGTTTCTTCCATACCGTGGTAAATGTCGGTGACCACGCAGGTGGCGAGATTCTTTGCAGCCATCTTCTGATCGAAATCGGTCACCAGGACCGGGGGCTTCTTGCGGGGCTTGAGGGGGTAAGGCAGCCAACTGGAGATATCCGCCTCCTTGTGGATCAGTCCGACGTTGCCCTTTTCGTCCAGGATGTACAGCCCGTAGCTCGTGGGATCGTTCCAGGACGGGCCTCCGGGCTTGTGGGCAACGAGGAACAGCTTCTCCGACAGCGGGTAGGGATCCTTGAACAGCGGACCGCGACCACCTCCGTCGCGGCGCCACCCTCCACCGGCCGTCTTGAACGAAAAACCGCCCTCGGCCTGGATGTCCGTGTACGGCGTCATGTAGGTCATCGGCTCGCGCGTGCGGATGTTCTTGCGCATGTCCAGGCGGATGATCGTACCAATCCCGTTCTGCGGGCAGTGCGGCGTGCCCATTACCACGTACTTGTTCTCGGTGTCGGGGATCGGCCGCCCGTAGATGAACGTCGGGGGAAGTGAGATATCGTTGGCGTAGATTTCGGCCGATCCGCTGCCGTCGGGACGCATCGCCCACAAGCACTTGACGCTGACGGCGCCCTTGGTCCAGTACTCCCAGCGCGTGTAGAGGATCCGCCCGTCGGGCATCATCACCGGAGATTGCTCGGAGACCGAACTGTTCGAAAGCTTGGTCAGGTTCTTTCCGTCGGCATCGATGACGTACAGCACGGTGGTCGTGAAGTCGTCTGGGGCGTCGCACAGGATACCGTACTGGCAGCGCGTCGAGATGAAGCATATCCGACCGTCCGGCATGTAGCACGGATGCATGTCGTCCGTACCATGGTGGTAGTGGGCCCTGGCGCGATACAGCCTGACCAGTTCGGCCTCGTTCTTCTGCGGGAAGGTTATCTGCCTGAGACCGCTACCGTCGATATTGGCCTCGTAGAGGCGGTATCCTTCCTGGTGTGCCTTCTTCCAGGCAAAGACGAGCCTTTTGGCGTCGTACGACAGGTCGAACCGCCCGAAGACCCCGCCCTTGAGTTCCTTGATCAGATCGGTGACCTTGCCCGTTTTGAGGTCCAGGATGCAAATGTTCCCGCCGGGGGTCCAGCGAGAGTTGATGAACTCGGTGTAGTAGTGATTGGCGCTGTACGTCAGGCGTTTGACGAATACGATCTTGTCGAAACCGAGTACCGATTCGCTCTTCCGCATCTTCGCGAAGTCCAGCGTGACCGGCGCCTGGACGGGCGGACCGGCCGGCGCGCGACGGCGACGGCGGCCGCCAACGGAACCCGAATCCCTGAACGCAGGCCAACCGGGCAAACCCTTGCCCTTGGTGTCGACCACGTTCGACTTCGTGTCAACCTTCGTATCGAACAGCTTTACGCTCTTGAGATGGAAGTACCGCTGCCCGAACTTACCGGGCAACCCTAGCTTGACGTAGCGGGCCTTGACGGGCTTGTCGAGATTCACCGCCCAGACGTCCTGACCCTGTTTGGTCTGCCAGACCTGCTTCCAGGCCTTCTTGTCGTCCGAGACCCACATCGTAAGGTCGCGCGCCAGATCGCGCCAGTTGTTCGTATCGCTCTGGATGCGGTTGATGATCTCGAAACCCGCAATCGTCGCGGGCTTCTTCAGCGTGATGATCGCCCAGGGGTTGACCTCCTGGTTGGTATGGAACGCCCAGATGAACTTCGCCACGGGCGTTTTCTGCGTCACCAACTCAGCAGGATACTTGTTCCACCGCGACGCGGAACTGACCTCGACCTTCGCATCGGAGGATATCCAGCCCGCCGAAGCGATAGAGGACATCGACCCAAACACCAACGCGACAGCGATCGCAATACGAATCAGGGATACTCGTCTGTTCATTATCGGACTCCTTTTTGTCTCCTCCCATTAGAACGCCCGACACATGGAACTACAAGAGCAAACCGGTCACGGTCGGGGGCGCCGCTCCAGGGCGCCGATCACTATCGACCAGTACTTGGGGTCCTCGAAGGCCTGGGCGGCCGAAACCCCAGGCAAAAAACGCCGCATCTCATGGGTGAACTGAAGGCGGTGGCGTTCGTCGGCGGCCAGTTCGTCGATGCGTTGCTGTAGATTGCCTCCGAAGGCGGACGTCGCTATGCCCCGGTCGCTCAACTTCAGTCCAACCAGTGTACTCGACAGTTCCACGCCACGTTGCTGCAGGTATATGATGTCCCAAAGGTCGCGGTATTGCACCCGATTGGGCCTCATGGCCAGGGCGACCCATTTATCTGCCAGGATTTCCTCACGACTTTCGGCTTGCACGATCAGCCCGTCGGTGCCCATGTCCACCCCGTAGTGATTTCGCAACAGCGACGGACGCTGCTGATGGCTTGGAAGGGCGCAGATGTCGATATGGATTCTCTGCGTCGGAAGTTGTTTTTGCGAGGGTTGGGTTTCCAATCGAAGTTTCCACGTGCTGACGTTTCCGGTCTCCAGTTGAGGATCGCTGACAGAAACGGGCAAGCCGTATTTCTCCATCAGCGTAGATTCCAGCGTATTGGTCAAACCGGTGAGTTTATCCGGATGAAAATCGCTCCCGCCGGTAAAATCCAGATCCTCGCTGAGTCGTTGCGATCCGTAGCACATCCGCAGACACGTCCCGCCGATGAACGTCAGTCCCGTCAGCAGACCGGCCCGGCTCATCTCGCGAAGAATATCATGGTGCAGCAATTCTTTCTCCACCGCCGGGCGGACAGTTCCCAGAGCGGCCTGGGAAAGCAGCGCCTGGGTCACCAACTCATCGAACAAATCCATTTGCGATCTCCCAATTCACCAGCCCCGTGTCCCGGTGGGTGTCTCGAATATCCTGGAGAGCCTGAACCACCCCCGCCCGCCATAACCCGCAGACCGAATCGTAAGTCAACAGTCCGGTTAGTCCCGCCGGCGTCTTTTGCGTGTGGACGATTTCCACCACGCCGTAGTCCCCGCAGGAAATCACATTGGACCTCCCCGACGACATCACCGTGATTCTGCCCATAGGAATCTGTGAAATAACCCCGGCTTCACTAAGGACCGTCTCCAAACTCAAATAGTTGAAACAATTCGCCCGCAACAGTGCAGCAACCCGCCCGAGCAATGCACTGCCTCGAAGTTCACAGTCGTCAAGCATATAGATCCCCCGGCAGAGGCGAATCAGGTCGCCTCGCTTGACGATCCTTGAAACCAACGGCCTGAACGACGCGGATGAATGCTTCGGTAGAAGACAGCGGAGATCCGTCAACGCAAAAAGCCGATCCGTCCGCCCCGTCAACCGGCGAAGATCTCTCATGAATTCCTGTTGCGGTTGCATAATATAATACTATACAGATAATCGTCTAAAACGCAACTTATTGTACAGTATAATATGCAAGAAACTCCGCCCCGCCCGCTTCACCGGCGCCTATTTTCCATCAAATGACACAGGATTGGAACGAATTCATCATCGAATTCCCTTTTTTCTCCTCCTGCGTAAGATGCCCGCGGCGCCGCAGCACAAGAGAAACATCGTCGCCGGCTCGGGGACCACCGTCAATCGCAGAACCGTACCGCCCTCTTCGATGCTGAAGTTGAACAGTTCCGAGTCATCCTTGATAAACAGGCCACTATCGATGATGTTTGAAGCGGTCAGAATGTCCAAAGTATCCCCGTCGCCCGGGCTGGGGTGATAGCTTCCGATCAAGTCAATGACGATGCGGCCCGACAGATCGGCCGTCCCGCTGACGACCAGCGCATCGTATTGCGGCGCCGATGGATTGGAATTGTCCGAACCTGCGAGTTCGACGAGCCACGTACCCTTGGTACCCTGCGCAAAGTCGCCATCGATCTCGACAATACCGGGTGACGCCCCGAGGTTCAGCGTACCGTTGTTGACCACGCCAACGCCCAGAGTGACCCCGCTTTCGACGTTGACAACCGCACCAGACGCGATTACCAGGTCCGCGCTGCCGGTGAAAGTCGAACCGTTGCGGATCTTTGCCCTGTTCTTGATCTGCAGGTCGGCGTTGAGTGTGTTGACGCTACCGACGTTGAACGTGCTGTCCGAGTCGATCGTCGAGATCAGCGAGCTTACCGTCAGCGTGCTGGACTGGTTGAACTTCGGAGCCAGGTACAGACCGCCGGTCATCTGCATGTCGCCCGGTGTGGGAGAACTGCTGATCGACAGGCCGTAAGTGTCCATGCGAAACACGCCGCCGGCGCCGATGTTCAACTCGCCGTTGAAAGCTTTCTGGCCCGAAAGGACAGTTGATATACGAACCGTACCGCTACCGGTGTTTATGATGCCGTCTTCCGTGCCGCTGCCGTCGAGGTCGGGCTGGGCGATCGTGTCGATCACCAGCACCCCGCCGGCGGATTCCAGCGTACCGTTGTTCGTGAAGCCCGAGGCGGTAATAGTTCCGTGTCCGACTGTCGTACCGTCGTTGGTTATGATCCCGCCGGTAACTTCGCCGCCGGCGAGTTGGAGTTCCTCAGCCACCGAGGTGTTCCAGGCGTTGGTCATATCCAACACGCCGTTGGAGGCACTCGTTCCGATCGTACCGACATTGCTGACCGTGCCCGTAACCGTCAGCGTGCCTCCCTCGGCCAGCAGATCCGCCGAGGAGAAGAAGTTCACCGTCGCGCGGATCGTGCCGTGGCCTTTCAGGCTGCCGCCGCCGGAGGCAACCGTACCAGGCCCGAGAATCTCTCCGCCGTCAATCGTATTGGCGTTCCCGCCGCCAAGCTGGATCAAGTCCCCGCCCGAACCGAGATCGATCGTGCCGCCCAGGTCCACGCGTGCGAGTATGGCGGTAAAACCGGTCACGTTGACCGTCCCGCTGATCTCCACGTCATCGCCCTTCAGGAGGTACTTATTGCCCATACCGTTCTGATCGAGGTTCATCACGCCGGCCATCTCCCAGGCGCCCGAACCGTTTACGGTCAACTCGCCTGGGTTGTTTATATTCAGCGTACCGTTGAATACATCGACGCCTATATCGACGTGGTCGACGTTCAGGATCAGGGACTCGTTGAGCGTCAGTTCCGTAGCCCCGGACGAACCATCCATATCGTAGGTTCCCACGTCGATCGTAGTCGCTGAGCTGACCGTCGCGTCACCGTCCTGTTGCAGTACACCCCCGCCGCCGTACGTACCGCCGTTGAACGTGGTGGTACCGTTGAGTTCCAGTTCGCTGCTCGTGGGCACAGTTACCACGGCGGTCGACTTGAAGTCCGCATCCGAATTAATGTGCGCCACCCCGCCCGTGATCGCTACCGTGCCGTGCACGTTCATCTGCGAACCGGTAACCTTCGGTATCGAACCGGCGTTGTCCATGTTCAGCGTTCCGTCCAACCGCCACGAGCCGCTCGTGTTGACCGCGAGGGTCGCGCCGCTGGCGAGGCTGACCGTGCCGTCGTATCCGTCTAGCGACGGAATCACCGAGCCGGTAATCTTCGAAGAATTGATCGTCAGCGTCACGCCAGGATCGACATCGGTGGTCGACGCTACCGCTCCGTCCCAGACATACGTCGCGGTCCCGATGGTCGTGTCACCGGTTACCGTCGCGTTACCTTCCTGCACCAGTTTGCCCACACCGCTGCCGGTGGCGCCGGCGTAGGTGGTCAGGCCTTTAAGCGTCAACGTCGAATCGGTCCCAACCGACAGCGTCGAGCCGGACTCGAACGTCACGTCCGGTTCGATCGAGTTGGAAGTCCCGGATATGAACGGGTTGGCGTTGACGGCGCCGAACACGCGAAGATCCTGCCCCTGTAGTGTACCGATCACCAGCGCCAGCGTTCCTTCCATCCGCCACGCGGCGGTCGTGTTTACCGCCAGCGTACCGCCGAATACCGTCACCGTACCATCATGCCCGTCGCTCGCGTTGATATCGATCGTCGAGGAGTTGATCGTGAAAGTCGACCCGCTCACCAGCGTGGTCGCCGCCCCCCCGCCGTCCCAATCATACACATCTACATCAATGGTGGTATCGTCGACAACCGTGGCGTCGCCGTTCTGGACCAACGTGCCGTTGCCGATGAACTCGCCGCCTTCAAACCTTGTCGCTCCGTTCAACTGCAGCTTATCGCTGACGCCCGGAATATCGACGTCGAAGCTCGACTGGAAAGTCATGTCAGAAGTGATGCGCGCCAGACCGTCGACAGTCATATCACCGTTGAGGGTGGCGTCGCCCGCGCCGCCGAGAATCGCCGGCGAACTGTTATCGCCGGTCATGTCGAGCGTCCCGCCGGGGTCCAGTGTCCAGTCGTGAGAGAAAGTAACCGTATGACCGCCCAGCAGCGTGGTCCCAATGTCAATGTCGCCGCCGAAACCGTCTTTCATTTCGCCTGTGATCTCGACATCGCCAAGCGTGGCCAGCACCTTCCCGTTACCTGTCGTACCGTCTAAGTCCATGCCCGACGCCGCAGCCGTCGTCAGGATCAGCGTTCCCAGGGATGTGACAGTTCCGTTGTTCTTGATTCCGGTAGCCCCGTCGATCGTACCGCTTCCGGTGATCTTCCCGCCGGTTTCGATGTTGACCTTGCCCGCATCGATCAGACCGGCGTTGAGCAGCGTGATGATTGCTCCGTCATTGACGACGACCGTACCGGCCTCCAACTCACCGCCGGACGCCCCGATAATGGAGATCGCGGCGTATTCCGTGCCCAGGCCCACCGTGGCGGTATCGTCGACGTCCAGTTTGTGAGATCCGACAAAGACAATGCTGTCTTCGTCCACCAGGAGGTTCTCGACGTGTGCGCCACCTGAAAGATCCACATCCCCGCCATAGCGGACGTATGCGTCGTCGGCTGAAAGAGGTACCTGGTTGCCCTCCCAGTTGGTTGCGGTCGCCCAGTCCTCAGAACCGCCAACGCTCACGAAATCCTGCCGCGGCAGGTCGATGCTGCTCCATCCCGAAGCGGCCGCCGCGGCGAAGACGTCAGTGGCCGTCGGAAGACGCCGCAAACTCGCCGCCCCGCACCCGCTGCACATCAACGATACGCCCGAGGCGACGTGGTAGTTGCCCGGCGCCGCTTCCAGAATGTTCGTGTTCGTTCCCCATACCATAGCCGCCGGTACGTCGTACTCACCGTCGACGTCGACCTCGCCCCCAGCCACATTGCCCGTCAGGCCGACGGCGTGCCCGATCTCATGGATGGCAGTGCTGTAGATGTCAAGATGTCCGTCAGCGGCGCCGCCTCCGACGGCTGAACCGCGAAAGCCCACTTCCAGAAGATCCGGCGTCGACCCGCTGAACCAACTGCTCTGGTTTGCTCCGCTAAGGTCGCGAAACAGCGTCTGCTGGATGTTGAACTCGCTGTTGTTGGTCGGGCTCGGATCGAACCACCAATCCTGCTCGACACCGCCGATGGTCGTATCAAAACGGATTCTCGCCGACGTCGGCTTACCGCTGCCGCTGACGGCCAGGTTATTATGACTCCCCAGCGTACCGTTGGCGTCGCTCAGGTTGTCGTAGTAGTACTCGATGTTCAACGTACCGGAGTCTTCGATGATATCTTCCCAGACACTCGCGGCGGCATTCATGATCGCTCGGAGGTTATCAGCGGTAGCGTTATCGAACGTCACGGAATCCGAAGAACCCGAATCGAACGTAAGAACGATGTTCAGCGCGTCGGCCCGGGGCGCCAGTAACGCCACACATACCGCCGCAACGATTCCCAATACCGCAACTCGCCGGCTACCGATAGACTCTTTTGTATTTGACATGATTGTCCTCTTCTTTCAGGCTCATGTGGGTAAACACCTGTCGCCCACACAAAAAATCCACTGCTCCGGGGACGGATCGTCCACGCAGATCGAACTCCGATCCGGACCAGATTAAAACCAGAACGGTAGTACGTCGCGGGAACTCGGCCGGTGGTGGCCTGAGGCAGGTTCGACGGAGCGATGTGTCGCTCCTGCCCTCACTCCAGACTCGGCGGGCTCACGCCGAGATTTCGCTCTGCCGCTCCCTGGCAGACCAAAGCGGTATATAGTGTACTACAATAGTAGGGATTCCCCAAATCATTTCCAATTATCTTCTGATTTTTCCGTTTGAACGCATCCGGGATTTTCCGGGAACCTTTATCATGCGGCGAGCGTCAAAGGGGGAGCAGGACAACTGAAAACGACCGGATAATCAACTTCCAGTTTGAAGGAAACTCATCCGCTGATGCATAGCCCCGCCCGGCGGTCATCCCAGGATCTCTTACCGCCGGGCGGCATCAGCGGGTGTGGTACACCGGGCAGCGGAAAACCACTTACAAAAAGGTAAGAATCCTCAATCCCCTGTAGCACGGGTTCTCAATCCCCACCGATACCTTTTGCGAATGATACCTCTCCTTGTCAGGCGCATGCATTTCGCCCGGGTGATTACACCCGTGGGTTTCGCTCACCGGCGGCGCAAGGCTTGTAGTCAGACCGAATTGGCGGTATAAGCCATACAATCAAGCCACTGACACATTGGATAAAAAGGTGAAAATATGATCGCAACGATTCTCGCCCAGGCCCCTAAACTCACCTGGCTGGACTGGACTATCATTGGCGGATACTTTGCCATAATCGCTGTAGTCGCGTGGCTCTCGAGCCGCAAGCAGAACACTTCGGAAGACTACTTCCTTGCCGGGCGGAACATCGGATGGTTTGCCATCGGCGGGTCGCTGTTTGCCTCGAACATCGGCTCGGAACACGTTGTGGGCCTGGCCGGGTCGGGCTCGACCAGCGGGATGATGATGGCGCACTACGAACTGCACGCCTGGTGTCTGCTGATGCTCGGATGGGTATTCATACCGTTCTACAAGCGGTCCGGCGTGTTCACCATGCCCGAATTCCTCGAGAAGCGCTTCAACGCCACCGCCCGCGGAATCCTGACGATCGTTTCGCTGCTGGCGTACGTGTTCACCAAAGTTTCGGTAACGGTCTACGCCGGCGGAATGGTCATCGCCACCATCCTGCCGGAACTCATGGTCGCAACTCCGTGGGGTGTGATAGACCCATTCTGGACCGGAGCGCTGCTCACGGTTGTTCTCACGGGCATCTACACTATATTCGGAGGCCTGAGGGCGGTTGTATGGACCGACGCATTCCAGGCGATAATCCTGCTGGTCGGGGCGGCCACCCTTACGCTGATCGAACTGTCGAAACTGGGCGGTTGGGACATTACCAACGGATGGCAGATTCTCCGCGAGACAGTGTCGGTCAACAAGGATAATTTCAGCCTGTGGCGTCCGTGGAACGATCCTGATTTCCCATGGGTGGGCGTCCTGTTCGGTGCCCCGATCGTGGGCATATGGTACTGGTGTACCGATCAGTACATCGTCCAGCGGGCCCTGGCGGCGAGGGATATCAAGACTGCCCGCCGCGCGACTATATGGGGCGCCGTTTTGAAGATATCGCCGGTGCTCGTGTTCCTCGTGCCCGGAATGATCGCGTGGGCTCTGCAGGCCAACGGGGCCCTCACGCTTCCCGTAGATCTGAAAGGCAAGA
Source organism: uncultured Planctomycetaceae bacterium (assembly GCA_964607575.1). Taxonomy (GTDB): domain Bacteria; phylum Planctomycetota; class Phycisphaerae; order SM23-33; family SM23-33; genus BS750m-G57. The sequence continues at coordinate 23,743 of CAZSLS010000093.1, forward strand.
TTGTCGAGGGCAAAGTCTTCCCGACGCTGGTGACGGAACTCCTTCCGACCGGTATTCGAGGCCTGGTCGTCGGCGGGTTGCTGGCGGCACTGATGAGTTCGCTCAGTTCGCTGTTCAACTCGTGCTCGTCGCTGTTCACCATCG
>CAZSLS010000094.1:0-23760 GCA_964607575.1 uncultured Planctomycetaceae bacterium
CTTCGCAATCCGTGGCGGTTCTCTTTCGACGACGGGCCGGGCGGGACCGATCGGTTGTTCCTGGCCGATGTAGGGCAGGGCGACGTCGAGGAGGTCGATATCATCACCAGCGGAGGAAACTACGGTTGGCGGATTCGCGAGGGCTCGTTTGACTTCGCCCCGGGCGTTGCGCCGAATCCCGTTGTCCCCCTTATCGATCCGATCGCCGAGTACTCCCGCCCCGGACGAACCAACGCTTTGCTTAAGATCGGCAGGACCGTTGTCGGCGGTTATGTGTACCGCGGAAGCGAATTCCCCGAATTGCTTGGTAAGTATATTTTTGCTGACTGGAGTACGGATTTCGGTTTTGGGAACGGAACGCTGCTGGGGCTGGAAGAGGGGGTTGGGGGCGATTTCACGCTGAGCATTCTCGACGTGGAAGGTGGTAATCCGATCGGCCTGTTCATTACCGCGATTGGTGAAGACGAGTCGGGCGAATTATACGTGGTGGCCAAGAGCGTCTTGGCGCCGGAGGTCGATCCGGATACGGGCCGGCCCACCGCGGTGATATTCAAGATCGTGCCCGAACCGGCGAGCATTTGTGTTCTCACCATTGGAGCGTCGCTGCTGGTATGGCGAAAACGAAGCAGAAAGTAAAGGATCTGGAGATGAAAACAGTAATTGCGGCTGTTGTTGCGATGCTGATCCTCGTCGGATCCGCTGCAGGCGATCCGATTCCCGGTCAGGTCGATGACTTCCAGGACGGAACGACACGGAATTGGACAATTGGTCGTCCCTTCATCCCCAGCGCTCCGGTTAACGTTGCCAACGGCGGGCTGCTGGGGGCAGGTGATGCGTTTCTCTCTGTCACGTCGACCGGCGGCGGGGGGGCTGGAAGCAAACCTGTTACATACAACTTCGCCCAATGGACAGGCGACTACCTGACTGCCGGAGTCAACGCAATCCGGATGGATCTGAACAACACAGGGGGTGCTGCGCTCGTGTTGCGCCTGTTGCTGGATGGCGGCGGAGGGCGGTTCCATACCGCTGGGGTGACATTGGCGCCGGGCGGGGGATGGCAGTCTGCGACCTTTTCCGTAGACCCCGTCAGCTTGATTGCCAGTGGCGGCTTCAACGCCAATGCCACGATGGCCGGCGTTTCACGGTTGTGGATATTCCATAACCCCAACCTGGGTTTTCCGGGTCCCGGTCTCGTCGCCGCATATGGAGTCGACAACATTACGGCCCTTCCCGAACCGGTTACGCCGGGAGACACCAACGACGATGATATCGTCGACCACTTGGACTTAAGTAATCTGGTTGCCCAGTTCGGAGGCCCACCGGGCATCGAGAGCGCCGACTTCAATGATGATGACAGGGTAGATCTCGTGGACTTCACCATCATGCGCGACAACTTCGGTTTTGGTGTTGTATCCTCACCGGGCGTTATTTCCGAGGCGATCATGATGCCCGAACCGGGGACTCTGGGGTTGCTTTCGGTCGCTGGGCTGTTGGCAATGTTTCGCCGCAGACGCCGTCCGACACATCTCCAACACGAACACGGGCCGAGAGTCTAGAAGGACAACTGCATCCGGAATCCCAGCACGGTTGTATCATTAGCCGCCGCGGTGCCGCCGGGGTTGGAAATATACTGGATCGACGGGCCGAAGTTCATCCACGGTGTGACCTGGATATTGTAGTACGCTTCGATAACCGACTCGTCGCCGGTAATCCCTGCGGCGCCGCTCTGGCGGCTCCGCGCGCCGGTCGCCCATCCAACACCCAGCACGTCGTCGTCGCGAGCGGGGATCAGGCCCTGGTATTGCACGCCGACCGAGTAGAACGCCTTGGGGTTACCGACGTCGCTGTCGGACAGGCCGTAGCGGAAGAACACGCCGAGGCCCTGGGTGTCTTCTTCGCCTGAGTTTTCCTTGCACAGTACCTGGTCGAAACTCAAGTAAGCGCCGACCTTGTCGCGCATGAATTCACCGTTTCCGTTGACCTTGGCCATCGGCTGGCCGTTGTACCACATGCCGATACGGTAGGCTCCGGCCAGCGGGCCCTTGGCTGACTTGAACTCGGTGACTATGCCCGTCTCGAAGAAGCTCACGAACCAGTCTTCGTAGTGGAATGCCGTATTGAAACCGGTTTCGCGGGCATCGGCCTGTGCGTCGGATACTCCGGCGGCGAAGTAGATTCCGTCGAAAGGCTCGACGTACAGCGCCAGGCCCATACCGAGGTCGGGGAACGGGATTGTCGGGTTGTTGCACAGGGCTGCGTTGAGGAACTGCGCGGTCTCGTCATTGGCGAATGCGTTACCGTCAAAGCCCACTGGGGCGCCCTTGCATTCGAACCCGCCGGAGATGTCCATCTTACCGGCGCGAACGCGCATTTTCCCGCCGAAGAGTTTCTGCTCGTACCAGAACTGTCTCACATCCATGAACCGGTCGCCGCCCGCGTCACCGTTGGCGCCGAAGATACTTCCGATCGACGTACCATCGATACCGACGCCCCAACTGCCTTCGGCTCCTATATAGATCGTACCGCCGGACAGGAATTCCAGGCCCGTAAGTCTGGCGGGGTCGATTTCGATGTCGAGGTCGTAGCTGCCGGTATGCGAATCAGCGCGACGGTGCCGGGTCGGGCCGCTGAGGACGTTCTGGTAGACCTGGGTCAGCCCGAGTGCAACTGCTATTCCACGCTCCTCGATCGTCTCGCCGAGTCCGAACCAGTTCTGGGTGAGGGTTTCTCGGCTTGCCAGCGTCGATAAGTCAAAGAACGATTCCGAAGTTGCGGGCTTATCGTCACCCGCGGCGGGGACTGCATCCTCGGCAAGCGACACTCCAGCCGTCGCCAGCACGGCCGACAGCGTTATGACTGCAAAGTACCTCACGTTGATACTCCTCGCTACCTCGCTCCCTCGGGGGTAGCGGTTTAGGTTTTATCGGCTTTTCTACGGGAGCACTTATGTTTGGTTACGGTCCGGGACCGACGGGCCGATCGAATGGCTCGTCGGACGCCGCGGGCCATCGCCGATGAGGAACTTGTCGCGCCGGATACAGCGTCGATGTCCTTACCGACCACGACAGGATCGCGGGGACCTTTGCCCGTGAACTGTCTGGTGAAACGTGGTGACTGAACCTTCCTGCCCCTCCGCGACGGGTAGCTGAGTACCGTCGCGGACAACACCCGAAAGCTCCTGTCGATCACTACCCGGACCGGAAAGAGGTTGGATTTCGACTTGCACCAGACAGTCGCAACATAACCTTCCAGGCCCGAAGAACCGTACGCGGCGTGAACGGACTCTCTCCGGTCGCGGGCGCCCGGGACTGCGGACGCCGCTTCAAGCCGGACCGTATCGCCAAACTGCCTGCGGGCCGACTCGATCGCCGGGATGTTCCCCGACCCGCATCCCGGTAGCATGAGCGTCACACCCATCGCCGCCACTGACAGAACGATCGCGTATTTCCGTGTTCGGGCCATGTGCCTAGAACTCCCAACCCAAACCGAAATTGATCAGGTCGTCGAGATCATCGTCATTTCCATTGCTGCGGACCTGGTAGTCGAGTTTGACCACGACATTCTTGGTGGGGTAGAAATTCACGCCGAAGGTCCATTCGTTTTGCCGGCCCGCTGGATTCCGGGCCACGCCGCCGGGCATCTTGAACTGCGTGTCGACGCTGTCGTGTCGTACGAATACCACCGCGTCGGACTCGGCCAGCTTGCCTTTTTTCCACGCGTCGGGCATGAAGTGGTATCCGCCTTCGAGATACCATCCGAATATCCCCTCAGCCGTTCCGGTCCCCATGCTGGAGGCATTGGAGATATTCTCGTAGGCCACCGCGCCGCGGAAGTCGAACTTACAAAGCGTGTACTCGAAGTCGGCGCTATAAATATTGATGTGCCCGTTAATACCGGGATTGCTGCCCGAGTTTCCGTTGTCCAGACCGCCGTGGTACGTCGAGAGGCCCAGTCGCAGATCCTGGTTGAGGGGCATTTCCCTGCCGGCAAAGGGGTGCAGGTCAATGCGTCCGGTAATGGCCGGTTCGTGCATGCTCGGGCGCTCTTTGATGCGCCCGCCGCGGATTCCGCCGGTGGCGCTGAATCCCGATCCGTCGAGCCCGCCGACTACATAAAGTTGGTAATCCAGAAATTTGCACGGGCTGCCGTAGATTCCGATCCCGTCGCTGCTCCAGGTGCTCGGGATTATGTACTTGGCGAAAAGCGGGCGTTCGACACCGAAGAAACTGGGCGGCTCGTGCTTCTCGTTGATTATACCCAGCGGTGTCAGGATGCGTCCGGCGCGGATGTTGATCGCCTCGTCCAGTTCAAAATCCATGTACGCCTGCTCGACAACGAGTTCGCCGCCTGCTCCGTCGGTGACGAATGCGTGCTCTATCTCGATCTCGGAGTGGAAGTGAATCCAGTCGGTAAAGTCGTATCCGATGTACATTACCAGACGATGGAAATCGAACTTGTCGGCGGTCCCGTTTTCCCCGAAGTTCGCGTGCATTTCACCGTACCCGCCGAAGCGGAAGTTCTTCAACTGTTCGCCCAACTCCATCCAGTTCGACTTTCTCAGCGTTTCGGCGTCTTCCTGGATCGCATTTATGGTCGCCTGGACTTTCTGCTGATTGCGGCGGTCCTCGGCCCGCTCGGCGCGCATCTGCTTGATCTCGCTGGTCAGACTCTTGACCATCTGTTCGAGATCCTCGAGACGCGTGTCGGGTTTGCCCACGGCGTCATCGGCCCGCGATACCGCAGCACATGCTCCGAGGATTGCGATGAACACCGCAACGTACTTCACCAGGCGCATCGGAGAATTGATTCCTGTTCTTCCAGCCATCTTCCAACTCCTCTACTCGTAACGAGTATTTCTGTCTCTGCGCGCGGATGGTCCGCGGCAGAGGAATGGGGCTGGCTGGCATGCGTCGAATTGACGCGGCTGGCTGGCGATGATCGGGCCGTAACTATGCGGCCGGGGACTTTCAGTTTTAACTTCTATTTGGTGAGAATCAACTTCTGGTTTCGCGTTATGCTGAGGCGGTATTCTTCGGCGCCAAATCGCAAACGCACCTCGCGCAGATCGCCGAGCAACTGCTCCGCGTCGATGATCTTCTTCCGGTGACAATCCGGCGGCGCCATTTGTTTGTGCATCTCTGGTTTCATGATTCTTCCGGAGACTCCAGCCCGCAACACGGGCACGTCTCGGTTTGGAGTCCCTGACAGGAGGGGCAGTGTCCGGTGATGTAGTCTTTGGCTGCGGTAGTGAGGTTGTTATCGTTCCAGAATTTCAAAAGCCCCGACAAGCGGCGCGCCGTGTCGGGCTCTATGAGATACTCCAGGCGGCAGCCCTCTCGATGGGCCTGTTCCCGCGAGAGCCCAAGGACCTCGACCATGAACTTCTGGACCACTTCATGACGACCCCGCAGGGAGGACACCGCCGTAGCTCCTCGGTCGGTCAGGTGAAAGAAAGCATTGTCGTCCTGCTCGACCAGGCAGGCGGTCTTAAGCGACTGCATCGCTACCGAAACGCTGCCCCGGGTAAGCCCAAGGCGGCGAGCGATGTCGGATACCCGCGCATAGCCGTGCTGGTCGATCAACTCAGCCGTCGCCAACAGATGGTGGGCGGCGCTGTGAGTCAATAAGGCAGGTCCGACTTTCTGTTCCAGTACGCTCATGGGACTGTCCTAAGTAAGATGATTGACTATACAGACAAATGTTTGGCATGTCAAACATATTCTTGAATTTCTGACAGTTTTTTTCCGAGCGTGAGAACAAACTACCGGCGTCACGCTGTCTCCCAGCGTGAGATTGGGGCGTAAGATTTGATGTATAAGCGATTAAAGCTACTTAGTGCCGGTGAGGTCCTGGAGTTTCTTTGCTGCCGTTTTGGCGGCGTCGGTGTTCGGGGAATCGGCGACGATCTGCTTGTATATGCTTGCGGCTTTGTCTTTCCGACCGAATCTGAGATACGCTTCGGCCAGTTTGAGTTGCCTTGCGGCTTTCGCATCGGCGCTGATAGCGGTTATGGGTTTGGGTCTGGGTCTGACAATCGGGTCTTTCGTTAGCAGCGTTCTGATGGTGGTGGGGGGCTTTGCGACGACTTTCGTCGGGTCCTTTACATCGAAGCAGTAGAGGTTGTCGTCGTACCGCAGGTAGAGCCTTCCGCCGGTGACCACCGGGTGGGCCCAGCTTGGTCCTCTTCCGCTGACCGAGACCGTTCCGGCGAGTTCGAAGCCCTTTGGCGATACCGCGGCGAGTCCGGCCTTTCCGCCTCGTTCACCGAACAGGTACAGCATACCGTCGGCGTAGCATATCGAGCCTTTGCCCACACCTCGCTCGTACCACTGCTTGTCTCCGGTTTTGAGGTCCAGGCAGGTCCACCCGCCGCTGTGATTACCGTAAATGAATCCGTCGAGGATAACGAACCCGCCGTGGTGACAGACCATGTCGCGGGTTTTCCAGGCGGTTTTGGCTGACACCCGGCTACCGGAGACCGACAGCTTCACGCAGACTGAGCCCTTACCGTATCCGACCGACCAGAACACATATCCGTCCGAGAATGCGGGGGTGGGGCAGTTGGCGGTGTTGCCCGTGGCGAAATCCTGCGTCCAGAGAATTTTTCCGGTCTTCGCGTTGACTCCGATCAGACCGTTGCGCCCGCCGTTGATGATCATCGGGACGCCGCGATAGACCACGTAGATCGGCGATGAGTAGTGGGCCGAACCGTATTGTCCCGACCGCCATACCACCGCGCCGGTGGTCTTGTTGAACGCCACCATGAAGTTCTTCCCCCCGGGGCTGACTACCGCAAGCTTACCGACGATCAGCACCGATTCGGAGAACGCCCACCCCGGCGTGCGAGCGCCGAACGCCTTGAAACTATTTGCCCACTTCTGCCTGCCGGTCTTCGCGTCGTAGCATCCCACTGCGCCATTGCCCGACTCCATGTACAGATTACCGCCATCGTAGGTGGGTGTGGCGCGGGCTCCTTTGGGTCCCTTGCCGGTGGCACTGGTTACACCCTTGCTCCACTTGACCTTGCCGTCTGAGTCGATGGCCGTCAACTGCAACTGCCCGTCTTTGTGTCCGGCGGTATAGATCATTCCACCGCCTGCCGACACGCTGGAGTAACCGCTGCCTATGCCCGACAGCGACCAGAGCCGCTTGGGCCCATCTTCCGGCCAGCTTTTCAGCAGCCCGGTGTCGCTCGATTTACCGTCGCGATTGGCCCCGCGCCATCCGGGCCATCCGTCGGCGGTTTTGTCGGCGCCAAGACAGGCGCTCGTTGACACGGCGGTTAGAATAAGGAACATCACGAACAGATGTGTTCTGCGGATCATGACAGTTCTCCTCGTGCGGTGGTATTTACTTGTCGGTTTTTGCTGTCGTCCGCCCGGTCGGTTTGGGCAGTTCACTGATCGGCAGGACGACGATATCGTCGAACCACGCCGTAACGTTGTTTGTGCGGACGCCCACCGCTCCGGTTACGATCGCATCTTTGTCCTTGTCGGTGTAGTCGATGCGCAGGCCCGGGTCGTCGTGGGTCGCGTTGAGCCACACGCGGATCCGCTTGCCTTCGACGGCGATCCGCAGGAGGGACCATCCATTGGTCTTCGGGGCGCTGGGCAGCTTGGTAAGATCGAAGGTCGCCAGTTCCTTCCAGTTGTTATTCATCCGCCCGAGATACAGTTTACCCGCCGTGAATCCCGCGTAATAACCCCGCATCTGGTCATTGCCCTTACCGGGGTCGTTTACGCGGAAGATCACCCCGGCGTCGCTCTTGGCGTCTTTGAGCATGACGGCCGCCTCGATGATGTAGTCGCTCCAGTTTGTCTTCCCGGCGACCATTTTCATCCCCGGCGACAGTGACAGATACCCCTTACCGCGGTCCGTTTTCCCGTAAGCTTTCCAACCGGGCGGCGTATGGGATTTGGCGGTGTGCGACTCGAAGTCCTCGAAAAGCATCGCCCGCGATTTGCCCGTAACGTAACTTCGCACGGATTCGGCTTCAGCCAGGCTCACCGGGGTACCGTCGGGCCAGAGCAGCCCGCACCACGGTACTGGCGGTTCGGGCGTACCGTGCTTCGTGCCCCAGTACCATCGGCAGTGGGAGTTTCCGACCATCAGTTCCCAGCAGAGGTAGACGCCCGGTGTGGTTTTGCCCGTGGTTTTGCGGCGCCGCAGCCAGGCCATCACTTCCGTCGGCGTTCCGTTGGATCGCGGTTTGGTGTAGTACCATCGAGCGCCGGCTTCGGTGAAGACCGTTCCCTTTGCGGGATTCATGTCGGCTTGTTTGTCCCAGGCGGCGAAGTTCTGCCCGTAGTTGTGAGCGTCGACGATGTCGGTTTCCGGGCGATCGTTCCAGCAGCACAGGACCGGTTGGACGGGTTTGAGTTTCTTTGCCCAGGCATATCCCTTCTTGCAGAGTGTCTGGGTGAACGCGGACCTGTTGGGTTCGTTGTATATCTCCCACCAGAGGACGCGCTTGTCGGTGGCGAAACGTTTGACCACGCCCTGGACGTAAGCCTTGAAACCGGGCATGTTCTCGGGCTTTCGATGGCGGTTCTGCGGGCATGCGGCCCATCGCCCGTTGTGGTAACCGTCCACCGGCGGTTTCTGGGGCGTCAGAACGATGCCCGATTTGCGGTGACAGTCGTCGAAAAAGACAAACCCGGGCCTGATATCGTACTTCTTGCAGATCGACAGGAATTTGTCCATCCGCTCGAGCAGTTTGTCGGACTCGGCGTCGTAAACGAGATTGTGCAGGTACACTCGAAGAGTCGTGATACCAAAACGCTTCTTGGCGGCCGCCAGTTCGGCGTCGATCACATCGCCGCGGAACTCGTGCCACATCTGCACCTGGTTTACGCAGTAGGCCGGCGTGTAATTCGCGCCGATCCATTTGGAGGTATCGTATGGCGGCGGGGCCTTGTCGCCCTTTGGCGCCGCGACCAGGCAGGCTACCGGAAGGACCAGGAGTGTAATGGCGAGCGTTCTGAGCGGCATTATCACTTCTCCACGATCCAGATGTTCCTGTATTCGACCTTGTTACCGTGATCCTGCAGCATCAGGGAGTCCTTTACCGTCAGACCGCTGGCGGCGGCGGCGGTTGTCTTACCGGGCAGCGCCTGGTCTTTGTGCGTCTGGATACCATTGTGTTTGACGGACATCATCGGCGGGGTCTTGACCTTTCCGTCGGGTCCGATCACCGCGTTCCTGAATTCTATATCGTATGTCTGCCACTGTAGCGGGGGCAGGCATGCGTTGATTTTGGTGTTTGCCACTTTGTAGATCGAACCGCAGTCGTTTGACCTGCTGGCCAGCCCGAACGATTCGAGTACCTGCACTTCGTAGCGTTTCTGGAGATACACTCCACTGTTTCCGCGTCCCTGTCCGCGTCTGGTCGGTTCGTAGGGGCAGCGGAACTCGATGTGCAGATTGACCGATCCGAGCTTGCGGTTGGTGAAGTTCGATCCTCGTCCGACCCGCATCGCGCTGTTGGTCAGGGGGATCCATCTCTTGTTGGCCCATTCGTCCAGCGAGGGCTTCTTGCCCGGCTCGAACGCCAGCAGGACGATCGCGCCCTTGGGCGGTTTGGCCGCGAGTGTGGGGCTCTTGCGGACGGTCCACTTTCCATCGAACGAGCCTTTCTCCGACTTGGCGACGAGCGTTTTGCGCCCGATCAGCGTGCCTTTCCACCCTTTACCTTCCAGCGGAACGTTCCCGTCGGCGTCGATCTTCCCGGTCAGTTCGATGCGAACCTGCTTGGCGTCTTTGGCGGTTTTCCACAGACCGCGCATCAGCACTGCGCGGTATTGGCCTTTGCCTTCGGCGATAACTTGTGCGAGCCCTTCGCCTTTCTTCCCGTCGACCACAAACTCACCGGTATATTCGCCGGTGTATTTGTCCACCTTAGACGGGTCCAGGACCGGCGGCTTCGGCGGGGCGGCGGGAGCCTTCTTCTTGGCCGCCAGGGAGATACTGGTGATGGTCGAAGTCACTGTGATTACCGCGATCAGAGATAATACGATACGCTTCATGGGTGAGTCTCCTTGTGCAGTGCAGTCCGAATGGGCTGCGATTGTTTATTCGTTTTTCGACAATCCGTGCATCATACGCATAGTGTAACGCTTCGCAAGACTCCGTATTCCCTATTCTGTATTCTCGGAACGGGCGATATTACAGTAACAAGCAAGGAATAGATGTTATGAACGTTATGATATGAGTATAATCCGACTGCGGCTATACGAACCGAACTTACCAGGAGAGTCACGCATGAGTTATGTCAGGATGCACCAGTGGAAACTGATCGTCATATCGGCCGCATTCCTGGGGCTTGCCCCGTTGTTGTTCGTGCAGGCCGAAGTGGCCTGCTCGAACGCTGAAATCACCGTACAAGGTAGCAAGGCGCTGGCTACCGGTAAGATGGGTGAAAGGGCGTTGGTCAATTCCAATCGCGATTACACTTTCACCAAGGTCCCCAAATGCCTCCAGAATCTCAAGTACATCTCGCACAGGCACAAGGCCTCCGTGAGCGTTTCATGCACTGTCAAGACTGGCGGGCGAATGTACGTCTGCCTGACCGATGGTCTGACACCGGCCCGCCTCAAGGCGCCCGGTAAGTGGAAAGTGGCGGGCAAGATGACCGGCGGCGATGCCAGCGGAAGCAACTCCTGGACGGTTTTCCAATCCGATGTTACCAACGGTCAGAAGTTCACTATCGGCGCCGCGGGCAAGTGGGGAGCGGTTGTGGTCGCAGGTAAGATTGAGGCGGGTAAAACGAAGCTGCCGACTCTCTCTAAGGCCCGCAAGGCGGCTTCCCGCTCCCGATCGCACGCTCGCGCACCGGGCGGTTCTCTGGACGATGAATTCGGCCTGATCGCCGGTCGTCTCAGGGTCCGCAAAGCCGGCGGGAAGCATTACGATCGCCTGGCGGCGGAAGTGTTCCGCAAGCCTGCTCTCCTGTTCATCGAAGACCGCGACCCGGTCGATGTGGTCCTGCGTCGCACGACTGCTCTGCTCCAAGACATCAAGAAGATGAAAAACGCCCCTGACCTGTCGAAGCAGGCGGCGCAGTTGGCGGGATTCAAAACGCAGACCGCCCAAGTTCCCGTCGATGACGCGGATGCACGCAAGAAACTGTTCGCCGAGATTTGCAGGGTCCGCAGGCAGATAGCGTTCGCCAATCCGCTGATCAACTTTGACAAGATCCTGTTCGCCACGCACCACAAGACGCACGGGCACATGTGCGACCAGTACTTCGGTTTCCACGCTAAGAAGGGCGGGAGCGTGTACGTTCTGGAAAATGCATTCAGCGACAAGCCGGTCGCCCGCGATCTCCTTAAGGGAGAGAAAATTCAGAATGGGCGCCTCAAGGGCAAGACTCTCGCCGAAGGTTCGCACATGTCGCTCGAATTAAGCTACGACGCGAAGACCATCCTGTTCGCGTGGACAGAGGCCCTCAATTCAAAGTACAAATGGTCCGAGCAGAGCACCTACCACATATTCAAAGCCAACGCCGAACCTGGAAAGCCCGTCAATCTGACGCAGCTCACCGACGGGAAGGTCAACGATTTCGACCCATGTTTCCTGCCCAGCGGGCGGATAGTGTTTATCTCCGAGCGGCGGGGCGGGTTCGGTCGATGTCACGGACGCCCCGTACCGACATACACGCTCCACACGATGAGGGACGACGGGAGCGACATTATCGCCATAAGCTACCACGAGACCAACGAGTGGCATCCTAGCGTCGATAACAACGGGATGATCATCTACTCGCGCTGGGACTACGTGGACCGCGACAGCGACATCGCTCACCATATATGGGTGACGTACCCTGACGGACGCGACGCCAGAAGCTATCACGGAAACTATCCCGTAAGACGCGAGATGCGACCTTGGATGGAACTGTCGAACCGAGCCATCCCGGGATCGCATCGCTACATCGGCGTCTCCGCGCCGCATCACGGGCAGAACTATGGATCGTTCATACTCATCGACCACCAGGTCGCAGACGACAACGAAATGAGCCAGCTCAAGCGGATCACCCCCGAAGTGCAGCTTACCGAGTCTGAGAAGATCCCCGGTATTGCGCTGGGTAGAGGCAGGAACAACGGTGGGGAGGTTTACGGCCAGCCCTGGCCGCTCAGCGAAGATTACTACCTGTGCGTCTACGATCCGGGCCAGAGGCACTACGCACTGTGCCTGATGGACAGCTTCGGAAACCGGGAGATACTCTATCGCGACCCGAATGTACCGTGCCTCGATCCGATTCCGTTTATACCGCGAACCAAGCCGCGCATCATCCCGTCAATGACTACCCAGGCGGTCGAGGACAAGGCACTGATGCCCAAGCGTCCGGCCACTATTTCGGTGATGAACATTTACGACAGCGACTTCAAGTGGCCTGAAGGGTCGAAAGTGACTTCCATGCGGATCGTGCAGCTTTTCCCCAAGGCCACCCACAACGCCAATCAGCCGGCGATCGGCCTGGCCGCACAGTCGCTGGCACGCGGGGTGCTCGGGACCGTGCCCGTCGAGTCGGACGGAAGCGTATACTTCGAAGCGCCTATTGGTGTCCCAATCTACTTCCAGGCTCTCGACGCTCAAGGCCAGGCCATCCAGTCGATGAAGTCAAACACTTACGTTCACGAAAGCGAACAGCTCGCCTGCCAGGGCTGCCACGAACCCAAGCTCCGCATGTCCGGAGCCAAGCCGAAGATGAATGTCGCCAAGGCGCTCAAACGGGCCCCGTCGAAGATCAAGCCCGACGTCTCCGGTTCGTACCCGCTTACGTTCCCGCGTCTGGTCCAGCCAGTGATCGACAAGAAATGCCTGCCATGCCATGTGAAGAATGCGAAGAAAAAGGCTCCGAACCTCTCCGGCAAGCAGTTCGGGCGAGGCGGCTGGTCTAAGGCGTTCGAGACGCTCCACAAATACGGGTGGGGCAAGTCAGGTGGAAACGGAGCCCTCTTTAAGAACGGTAACTCTCGTTCCGTTCCGGGCAAGATCGGTGCCAAGGCCTCCAAGCTGCTGGCGCACCTTACCAAGCCCAAAGGCCACCACGACCTGAAGCTCACCCCCGAAGAGCTCTACCGCATCACGCTGTGGATCGACTGCAACACGAATTTCTACGGCGCCTACTTCGAGACTGCAAAACAGGCCCGCGGTGAGTTGGTGATGCCTACGATCAAGTGACCTTCGCTATGGAAAACAGGCGTCAGTTTCTGAAAGCCGTTGGCGCCGGCGCTGTTGCGCTGGTGGTCGGTTCCGGCGCAGAAGCGAAGCCTCCCGCGCGCAGGCCTAACTTCGTGTTCTTCCTGATCGACGATCTCGGTTGGTCCGACATCGGGTGCTACGGTAACAAGTTCAACGAGACCCCCAATATCGACCGCCTCGCCGCCCAGGGCATGCGATTTACCGACGCGTATGCGGCATGCCCGGTCTGCTCGCCGACCCGAGCGAGCATCGTGTCTGGCCAGTATCCGGCCCGAGCGGGGATAATCGACTTCATTCCGGGCCATTGGCGCCCGTTTGAGAAACTAACTGTCCCGATCAACCGTCAGCAATATCTTCCCCTGAAATCGGTAACGTTTGCTGAATCGCTGAAGGGCGCCGGGTATGCGTGCGGAGCGTTCGGTAAGTGGCATCTCGGCGGGAAAGGGCGCCTGCCAGACGCGCAGGGCTTCGATACGATGATGATCGCAGGCGGGGGCAGGCATTTCGGAAATCGCACCACGCCGAATATGAAGTTGACCAAAGACGACTACCTCGCCGAGGCGATCACCGCCCGGAGCGTCAAGTTCCTCGAAGCCAACAAGGATCGCCCGTTCTTCCTCTACGTGATGCACTACGCGGTGCATATCCCGCTGGAGGCCCGAAAAAAACTCATCGCCAAGTACGAGAAAAAAGCCAAACCGCCGACTGGCGTGAACAACCCGACATACGCCGCCATGGTCGAGCACGTTGACGACAGCGTCGGGAGCATCCTCGATAAACTCGACGAACTTAAACTCGCCGACAACACCGTGGTGGTCTTCTTCTCCGACAATGGCGGGCTGCGTCAGCATTACAGGAAGATCGGACCCGTAGTCACCACCAACGCACCGCTCCGCGACGAAAAAGGCACGTTATACGAGGGCGGAATCCGCGAACCGCTGATCGTCCGCCGGCCGGGTAAGGTCAAAGCCGGCGCCGTTTGCGATGAAGTAGTCACCAGCGTGGACTTCTACCCGACGTTCCTGGATATCGCCGGCGTCAAGCGGCCGGTAGATCACGTGCTGGACGGCGAGAGCATCACACCTCTCCTGGACCGCAGCGGTAAGCTCGCGCGCGACGCGGTTTACTGGCATTATCCGGTGTACCATCATTCCACGCCGGCCGGCGCCATTCGCCGGGGGCATTGGAAGCTGATCGAGTTTTTCGACACCGGTCCAAGCCGCTTCGAGTTGTACAACCTGAAAGACGATATAGGCGAGTCGAACGATCTGGCAGCCAGGATGCCGGGCAGGGTCAAGGAACTTCAGAAGAGGCTCAGCGAATGGCGGAAGAGCGTAAATGCCCGCCTGCCGAAGAAGAACCCAAACTACGACCCAGCCAAGTCAGACCAGTGGGGCAGGCATCCGGGTTCCAACAGGCGGCGCAAAGGCAAGCGCGCCAAATGACTTCACCGGATATTTTGTTGACCGGATGAGTGTTGTATTCTTTGTAGAATTTGGTATCATTAGAGTAAGAGTGGTTGAATTGCGACGTTGTGCGCGGTTGGTAATTTGGTGCAAGATATGAACTATTTGCGAAGATGTGGTTTCACCCTTGTGGAGCTTCTGGTAGTCATCACGGTCATTGCGCTGTTGGTGATGCTGATGATTCCAACGTTCACGAATTTTCAGGAACACACCCGGACAACAACTTGTAAGAATAATCTCAAGAAAATGTCCGAAGGTATCATCACTGCCCCCGGTCGGCGTCCCTATCCGGGGCAGTGGCGGCAGTTTCTGAGGGAACGCGGTGTCGGCAGCGTCCTGTCCTGTCCGTCGGCCCCGGAGATCGACGAAGAAGCCAACGAGGATTTTCCCGATCTTGAAGATGTCTACATCGTGCAGAAGCAGGGCAACGATGTACGTTTTTCAAACGTACAGACAATTCTGGAGACGGGTACTTCACTCGAGGACGGGCAGATCAATCGCGTGGACAGCGCCCACGGAATATCGACAGGGGAGGGGCAGACGCTTATCAAGATCGGCGGTGAATGTGCGCTTATACGGGTGACTTACGGTAGCATGGTCAAATTTGAATCGCTGATTGTGCCCACGACAAACACAGGGCATAACAGTATCCACTGGTTATGCGTTGACAACGGGCAGTCGAATTGGGAGACCCAGGTCTTAACGGGGCTGGTAGGCGCCAGTGCTTCGGCGGAAGCCACTCCTCCTCCTGACCCCTATATATTTGTCATGCGTTTTCAGTCAGGCCACAAGTACACCAAGGAGTGGCCTGTCTACGAAGTGGGGGCCAGGCGTTCTTCTTACGCGATGAGCGACGCGGTCGACCACATTACGCCGAGAACCGGACAGTTGATGCTCGTGGAATATTCCAAAGATGTCGCCAAAGTCCTCAAGCAGGGCTACCGCACCGACGAATTCGGTAGCAGCAACGAAGACGATAAAGGATTCCTGCGGACCCGACACTTCGGTTTCGCTAATTTCGCGACGACCACCGGAGGCGTCAAATCGATGACTCGCGAGCAGTTGCAGTTCGAGTACGACGAATACACCGCCAACAGACCCAGGGGAATCTGGGCCCCTTAAGCAGAGGTTAAGCGCAACGACTATGACTCCAATACTTAGAGTGGGACTGATTATCCTTGTTGTTATGGGCGTTGGGGTGGCTTGGGTGTACTGGCCTTCTCATGCAGACCCGAAGTCATCCGACATGCACGAGCGTCTGACGGCCGTAACCGAGTTGGTCGGTAGCAGCGGCAGTGCGTCTCTCGATACTCTCGGCGATCTTGCGGGCGACGCGGAACTGCGAGTTGCCCTTGCGGCGGTCCGTGCGATCGGAAGCAGGCGCGACGAGGCGAGCAGGCTGAAACTCAAGCATATCGCCACGAAGAACAAGAACGGCGTGCTTCGCGGTACTGCCGCCGCTGAACTGGGTAGATTCGAGAAGACAGATTACCGTCTGCTGACCGGTATACTCCTGAACGACGAGAGCCCCAAAGCGCGGTCCGGGGCGGCGAGGGGGCTCAAACGCCTTCATAACTCCGCGGCTTTGGGTGCGCTCGTGAAAGCACTGACCGATCCCGACCCGGATACCCGTCGCAACGTTTATGAGGCGATCGGCTCTGCCACTGCGATACGCTTCAGGTTCGATGCGTCCGCGGAGCCCGAGACCCAAGCCGAGAATATCGCCGGTATCAAGCGCAGACTTGCCAGCATCAAGAGGGACATGCACCCTGACTGATCGCTTCAGTCGGATGCCTGCTTGCGGGCCGACGCGTCAATTTCGGAGTGTGCGATTAGCGTCATTCCTATACTGATAGTATTTCCCGCCTGACTGGTGCGCCCGGAGGGACTTCTTTTCTTCGACGAGATTAAGCTGGTGGCGTTTGGCTCGAAATACGTCCAGGTTGAAAAGAGGTCTTGTTTTCGCCCCCAACATATCTTCGCGGGGCTGGGTCTTGAGGCGTTCGGCGCCGAGTTTGATGATCGCTAGCGCGCGTTTGTATTTGTCGCTGCCGGGCGTCCCTGCCATCTTGAGAATCGGGCTGACTTCCGGGCGGTTGAAGCACACCAGCGCACCGCGGGTCTTGAGATGTTGCTGATAGTTTCTGACCCCGGCCAGTGCGAGCAGTTGGCCCAGTTCGGCGTGGATTGGATTGCGACCGGGATAGTACGAACTATAGCTGCCGTAGTAGACGCCGTTCAGATCGATCCAGGTGACGACGCGCTGGAATTCTTCGCTGCTGACTTTGACCTTGTTGTGTCCGCCGCGGAGGTTCTTGACAAGTTTGGATCTGTGTGAGCCCCACGAATATGCGGGCAGCACCCCGGGCGGTCCGTCGCATACGACGTTCACGATCTTCATCTCGGGCCCCGTCCAGCGGAGACCTGACTTCGTCATGATAGACAGGTACGACGCATTGAACACCAGGCCCGCATCGCCGGCGAGAATGAGCTTGGCGGACGCCTTTTTGTCCTTACCGTAATCGTGACATTTGATGCAGTGCCTGTCGAATACGGGCTGGACTTCGGTCAGGTAATTGAAATCCGGCGAGGCGGCCACCGTTGACGTATTGAGCCACGGTTGGATTTGACTTGGCTTGCGTTTCATCGCAAGCGGTTTGGCGTTGGTTCGTGTCGGCGGAGAGAGGCGGTTTTCGTGGCATCCGATGCAGCCCTGGACCTCGCCGGGGCGAACCATTGTCGCCGACCGCATCGACTGGACCATCATCTTCTCGGCATCGAGCGCCTGGAAGTAGAAGAACGTGTCGGCGGGCGCCTCGAAGTGAACCGACCCGTCCGCCTCGACGGGCACGTCGCCGAGGATGCGCTTGTTATTGGTCACGTTCCAGTTCATAGCCGTGACCTGTGCGGCATCGACACCCCATCCGCCTCGTTCGTCGAAGTACTGCTTGTCCGGCGCCTCGATAATCCTGAGCCACTTGATCGTCCCGCGTTTGACTCCCTTCATCTCATCGCCGTCGCCGAGGTAGACGTCGTTTACGTACATGACTCCGGTACTCTTGGTAAGGTCGACGCGTGAGGGGATCACCGGCGGTTTGGCGCGCGGGGCTATCGGCGTCGGGTTGAAGCAGTTTTCCCGGCGCCCGGGCAGGGAGTAGAGCAGCAGCTCGTTACCGAACACGTCCAGCAGGAATATGCCCATATTCACTTCCCCGTCGCGCTGAGAGTAACGCCATTTTATCTTTCCGATCGATCGCGAAACCATGAAATACTTCCCGCCGCCTTTGCCTGTGGCGGTATCGTGCAGCGCCCATGGGTCCTCGTATCTGACGGTCATCCGCCGGAAATTGTCGATGGCACCGCGATTGAAGCGGAGGTTGTACTTCTTGCTCGCCGGGGAGATGAGTTTTCTTGCCGATGCGGGCCAGATATGCTCGACCGGTTCGGGTCCGTCGAGGCCCTTGTTACGGTTGGCTATCACTAGTGCGCCCCATGGCAGGTCGTGGCAGGCGCCGTAGATGCACACGACCTTGTCCGTTCCCGGTATCACCCGCGCATCGCCCATGAACCCGGGGCTCCAGGCGTTATTGCCCATGAACAGCAGGTGGCTCGTCCCGTCGGGGTTCACCGTCCACAGGCCCAGCGACGGTCCGAAATGGCGATCGACGTATTCCCAGCGGCTGTAGAGTATCCGCCCGTCGGGCATGAGGGACGAATGAAAATCAGCCAGCGTGTTGCGGCTGATCTGGATGATGTTGGCTCCGTCTGAGTCCATCACGAACAGGTTTGGTTGGATGTGGCGGTTGCACTGGCAGTACTTCATGTCGCGGGTCGAGGAGAACAGTATCTTTCCGTCGGGCATGTAGATCGGGTCGACGTCGGAGATCATGGGTCCGAACGTCAGTTGCTTTAGCCCCGTCCCGTCGGCGTTTGTTTCGTAGAGGTGGTAGTCGTCGAGGCGGTTGTGGCGCATCGAGAACAGTATCTTCTTACCGTCGAAACTGATATCCGGATCGCGAAGGACGCCCTCGGGTGCTGCGGCGATCTTCTTTGCACCCGCAACTTTCCCATCCGCCCCGAAGCGTATCACCTCGAACCGCCCGCCGTCGCCCCGCCAGGCCTTCAGACCGCCGCAGTCGCTCTTGTGGTCATCGCCGGTCTGGAACATCGTCCCCATCGACCCATGATTGTGCCAATATTGCTCCCGCACCTCGATCAACCACGGTTGTCCCGAAACATGAGGATTCCCAACCAGCGCCTCTCTCTGAAGCGCTTCAAACGCCTTCCAGACCGCGTGCGGTTTCGCGCGGTTCGATCCGGCGAGGTCTTTCTCTATTCGCTCAAGCCTGGCGAGATACTTCCCGCCGTTAGGATACCTCTCGGCGAAAGTCGCCGTCAGATCCTTTATCGCCGCCCGCAGCGTCGCGGGCGTATTGCCCGAGGGTTCAGCGCCACGCACCTCGACAGCAGCGACCGCCGCGACGACAAGCAAGAGTCCCGCAGTTACTATCGTATTTCTCATTCCCTCATTCTACAGAACAGCCGCCACCCCGGCAGCATGAAAAAAATCACGCCGAGTTGTTCCGGATTTGTGCTTGCGGTGGGGTGGTGAGTGTGTAGAATACCCGGTGTTCGCATGGCGTTAGGGTGTTGTGCTGGAGCGTTATGACTGATACGCCGCAAACAGAGAACCGCGAAAACGACTTCTCCAAAGCGTTAAGTAACGTCTTTGGCTTTCACGGTTTCCGGGATAATCAGGAGGATATCGTTCGGGCGGTTATGTCCGGGCGGGATGTATTCGCCGTCATGCCCACCGGCGGGGGCAAGTCGTTGTGTTACCAGTTGCCCGCGTATCTGCTCGACGGAACGTGCGTGGTGATCAGCCCGCTGATCTCGCTGATGAAGGACCAGGTCGATGCAGCCAAGGTCAACGGTCTAGCCGCCGAGTTCCTCAACAGTTCGCTCGACGCCGCCGAGCGGACGCGCGTCTCGCGGGAGATGTCGGCGGGGAAACTCGACCTGCTGTACGTGGCGCCGGAGCGGTTCGCGACGCCGGGCTTTCTCGACGTCCTGAAAACCGTGCCGATCAGCCTCTTCGCCATCGACGAGGCGCACTGCATAAGCGAGTGGGGGCACGACTTTCGGCCGGACTACCTGTCGCTCTCACGCATCGTGTCCCAATTCGGCGATACGCCGGTGGCCGCCTTTACCGCCACCGCCACCTCACGCGTCCAGGACGATATTATCGACAGGCTCACTCTTCGCGATCCGCACGTTACGCGCGCATCGTTTAACCGCCCCAATCTCTCTTACCAGGTTGTGCCCAAAGGCGACGTGGACGATCAGATACTCGCATTCCTGTCCGGGCGGAAGGACGAAGCGGGGATTATCTACCGCACCACCCGCAAGTCGGTCGAGGAGACCGCTGCCGAGTTGGTTCGCAGCGGCGTTAATGCCCGTCCATACCACGCGGGACTCGAAGATGAAGTCCGCAAGGCCAACCAGGAGGCGTTCAACCGCGATGACGTGACGGTGATCGTCGCGACGGTGGCGTTCGGAATGGGGATCGACAAGTCCAACGTGCGGTTCGTGATCCACGCCGACCTGCCCAAGAACATGGAGGGATACTACCAGGAGACCGGGCGGGCCGGACGCGACGGCGAACCGGCCAAATGCGTGCTGTACTACTCGCGGGGCGATATCCCAAAAATCCGCTACTTCATCAACCAGATGGAAGATGACGCCCAGCGTGCAACCGCATCGGGCAAGCTCAACGATATGGTGAACTTCGCCACCGTCAACGTTTGTCGCCGCAGCCAGATCCTCGGATACTTCGGACAGACTCTCGACGCCGACGGCTGCACCGGATGCGACGTCTGCTCGGGCACGGTCGATCAGATCGACGCGACCAGAGAGGCCCGGATCATCATGTCGGCGATCGTGCGGACCGGGCAGCGGTTCGGCGCCGTTCATGTCACCGATGTCGTCACGGGCGCCAACACGCAGAAGATCCGCGATCTGAAACACGATCAGCTCAAGACGTATGGTGCGGGGTCCGACCGCGACAAGTCGTACTGGCGGGGGATCATAGACGATCTGACGGGCCAGGGATGCATCGTGCGGACCGACGGGGAGTATCCCGTGCTGCACCTGACCGCCGCGGGAGGCGAAGTGCTCTTCGGGCGGAGGGAGTTCCAGGTACTCCGCCAGCGCGAAGCGCCCGCCGCCCCCAAACGCAAACGAACCGCCCGCAAGCAGGCCAGGCAGATCAAACAGCAGATCACCGACTTCGACCGCGAGTTGTTCGAGCAGTTGCGGGCGGTAAGGAGAAGTCTCGCACAGGAGCGAAACCTCGCCCCGTTTATCATTTTCTCAGATCGCACGCTGCGGGAGATGGCCCACTACACGCCGACCACGCCCGCCGAAATGCGCAACATCACCGGCGTGGGCGATCAGAAACTCCTCCAATACGGCGGAGATTTCATAGCGGCGATCGAAGAATACCTGAGCAACAGCTAGCCCCTGGAACTGGCGCCCCTGAGCTGTCCGCATGCTGCTGCTATGTCGGCGCCGCGGGATTTGCGGAGTGTGGCGTTGGTTCCTGTCGCGCGGAGTTCGGTGATGAAGGCTTCGGTGGCGTTTCTGCTCGAGGGGGCAAATGGTAGTGACTCGACGGGGTTGTAGCGAATCAGGTTTACGTTGCAGCGGAGGCGTTGGGCGAGGCGACCGAGGTTGCGGGCATGATGTGCCGCATCGTTCACGCCGGCTAGAAGAACGTATTCGATCGTGACCTCCCGCTTCCTGGCCTGATAGAACTCGGCGGCCGCCGCGAGTATCTCGTCGATGGTGTGTTTGGCGGCGGTGGGGACTATCTCCCTGCGGAGTTCGTCGGTGGGTGCGTGGAGGCTGATCGCCAGCGTTATCGCCAGGTCCTCGCCCGCCAGGCGGCGGATTGCGCCGGGCAGACCGATAGTCGAGACGGTAACTCGCCTGGCGGATATACCGAATCGCTCGGGATCGACGATCGCCCGTACGGCTGCTATGGTGGCGTCGTAGTTTGCCAGCGGTTCGCCCATGCCCATGAACACCACGTTGGTCGGCGCGGTTCCGGTGGCCTGGCGGAGGTGGACGAGTTGCTGGAGTATCTCACCGGACGATATGTTCCGCTGCAGCCCCCCGAGGCCCGAAGCGCAGAATCTGCATCCGACGGCGCATCCGGCCTGGGTGGAGACGCACGCCGTGGCGCGTTTGTCGGAGGGGATGAGTACGGTTTCCACCTGGCAGGCGTCGTAAAGATCCAGCAGGAGTTTTGTGGTCCCGTCGCGGCTGGAGGCTTGGGCGGCGATGGTGGATGTCAGGAAAGTGAATTCTTCTGTGACTGCGTCGGGCAGGTTGCTCATGACCGACAGATCGGTCACGCCTTTGACGTAGACCCAATCGGCCAGTTGCTTGGCGCGGAATGCCTTATGCCCGGCTGCGGCCAGAACGTCGCGGACTTCCGCGGGAGTCATATCGAGATAGGCGTTTGGTGTAGTCAATGCACGGCGCGTACTATTTGCGTTGGGCGATCAGGTCGTCCAAACCGCCTGTGGCGATGAATTGTTCGAAGGCTTCTGTGTCCGGGAATATTCTGTGGCTGTAGGCGCGGAGCACCCAGTTCGGCGCCATCGGGCTTATCGTCAGGACGATCGCGTTGTTGCGGACGGCTTCGTAGATTTCAATGGCCGTGCCCATCGACGCGCTGGGAACGTACGCGATCAGCAGATCGCACTGGGCAGCCTGTTTGAATCCGTCTGCCAGCGTGGCGCGTATTTCGGGCATTTCGTAGGTGATGGAGTTGGGGTGGAGGGAGTAGTGACAGTAGATTTCCGCGTCGGTCCGGTGTTCGGTGAGTATGCGTTTTATGGGCGTACGCCAGTCCTGATCGTGAATGCGGGCTTCGGCCAGCGAGCCCTGTATGATGCCTGCGAGGAATACCTTCATGATTTTGAACCGTGCGCTTCGGCTTTGTGCTTTCGCTCCGAAAACATCGCCACTATCCAGTGCAGCATCATCATACCGACACCGACTACCAACCATACGTCGGCGATGTTGAATATCCAGACATAGCGAAATCCAAATGGCAGGGGGATGCTGCTGCAGTCGAGGAAGTCGCGAACGTTGTAGAGGATCGGTTCCATCCCGGGCAGCGAGATGGAACTTGCCATGCGGTCGTAGAGATTCCCGATCGCCCCCGCGAGAATCAGGGCCGTCGAAAGATGAACGCTCCACGCCCTGCGGTGTGATGTTGCGAACCAGCATGCCATCAAGACGGTCACGACCAGCGTGGCCAGTGAGACTATCAGGCGATGGACGCCGCCGGAGCTGTGCAGTTCCATACCGAACACGGCGCCCTTGTTTGCCGACAGTACCAGGTCGAGGCCCGGGCAGACGTGTTTCTTTATCTTCAGGTAATGGAGCATCTCGCGTGAGTTGAGCTTCCTTCCGATCTGGGGATCAGCCAGAGCGCCGGCCTGGATTCGTTCGATCCGCTCGGCCAGGACTTCGGGGGGGGGCATCAGGCGGTCGAAGACGTAGTGCTTGCTCAGCAGGTCCGCGGCGAGGGCAATTGCGGTCATCGCGACGAAGAAGCAAACGGCTCGACCGCTGCGCATCGCACGGTCCTGTGGTTCGACGGAGGATGGGGCTGGGGATCGAGGTACTGTCGTTGTTCCACTGTTGCCCAACGTGTCTTATCCTTCCTGCCGGTGGGGGTGATGTCGACCGTGGGCCGGCAATTGCGGGCTTATTATTCGTCTTCGTCAGAGTCGATCGGATCGCCGGGTCGGACGAGTCCCTGCTCGACCATTCTGGCGTACTCGATACCGTACTTGGACCACGGTCTGGCGTTGAGCCTGGCTATACCGATCGGTATGCCCGTTCCCACGCATATTCCGTACGTGCGGTCCGCTATCCGCGCCAGCGCATCATCGATATCTTCCAGCAAGGCGCGTTCGCTTTCCAGGAGGCCCAGAGAGAATTCCTGTTCGTAGTTATCCGAGCCGATATCTGCGGGATGTGTGGGCATGCTCGACAGGTCGCCGCCTCCGTT
>CAZSLS010000095.1:0-23443 GCA_964607575.1 uncultured Planctomycetaceae bacterium
CGAACGTCTAAGCTCAGCGGCGCGGTCTTTTCGCGTCCGCTGGAGCGCCTTGTTATGCGTACGTTCGTAGTATTCTGACATTCCTATTAATCGCTGCCCCCTTCGTCTACTTCCTCATCTTCGATTTCTCCAACCGTCGAGAAGTCCTTCTCCATGATGTACATCACACCATCGTCGCCAACGGTTTGACGAAAGCACTCAATGTGACAGTAAAACGTCTGCTCCCGTTGATCACGCCTATCGCTGTCGAGGTTTGTGACAATGACTATCGCACATGGGTCGAGACGATGTCCCTCGGCCCCGTCGGCTATAGCGTCATTGCATATGCAACATTGGTAGTTCATTTGCTCTTCTTAGGCATAACGTAAAGGGTTTTATCCGTTGTCGCGTAGCGACGATGGATAAAACGCTGTTGAAGTAAGCCGCGCGGTCAAGGTGCCCGAATGTTGTGCGTTGCGCCTGACAGTGCGGCCGACAACGTCTATGAGGATTATATAGATCGATTCGTCGGTGGTAAAGAGTTTCGTCGCAACATGTGGCGTAAAACGCAAAGCGGGCGCGTAGAGGTGATGTCGCCTGGCCTGAGGGTCGGCGAGATTGCGGGGAAGATCAGGTTATCGTTGCTGTCGGCGTTCATGGTTTACCTCAACGTGGTCAGGGAACTGAAGGGACCGAGCCTGAATCCATTAGATATTCTGGGCGAATGCGAGGAGGGACAGGGCGTCCGACTACATCTTCTTCCGCATGGGCGACTTCTACGAAATGTTCTACGAAGACGCCAAGATCGCCTCGCGCGAACTCGGGGTGGTCACTGTTTCCTGTCGCCTCGCCAGGGATCGCCCGGTAGTCTCGAGACTAACTGGTCCAGCACTATCGAAAAGGCAGCTTTAGCGTCGTAGTCAGTGTCCTGGGTTAGCAGGGGTCCCACATCATTGAGGAATGCCGCATCATCCCGCTTGGCGTGAAGATTTGCCTCGAACCGGGCTCGTGAAATGGTATGGTCTTCGGTCTCCATGTAGCGTTCAAAACAGGCCGCGATTCTTTCGGCATCCGCCATGTCCCGGTCCAGGCATATCCATAGATCAAAGAGATCGCGACCCTTTCGGCGCTGGTAGAGAGCACGAAGTTTGGTGGCGAGCAATTCTTCGAGGGCATAGGTCACGATCTCCGCTTGTCCGGTAAACCACCCGTTGGCCACGGACGACATGACGCCCTCGAGCCCGTATACGGTGAAGTGTTCGCGAGTGTTGATCTCGATCTTCAGGCGAAGCGGTGTGATCGGGGGAATCTCGGACTCAAATCTGTACAGGAGCGTAGTGTTGCCCTGACTGCGTGCGCGTCTGGGGTCTCCGAGCCAGGGGTCAAGCCTGGCCCGGATGCGGTCGATTGCTCCTCCGATGGGACCGGGGCGGGTTTGGACCAGGTCAATATCTTCTGAATATCGGCAGGCAGGACGCAGGATGAGCTTGCTCAGGGCCGTACCGCCTCGCAATGCGAACTCATTGCGCAACTCGTCATCGCTGAAGAGTTCAATAAGAGCCCTGGACAAAACCAGATCCTGTTCAACCTGGGCGTCACTGGCCCAGGGAGCCTCGGACCGCCATGCGGTGATGCAGGCCTGTGGTATCACGCTTCGGTCTCCAGTGCAATGTTGGGAATCACGCGCCAAACGGGGTGTGGCTTTGCGTGTTCGGCGGGGCGATCGGATCGCAACCGTGCGGCGTGCAGATCGCAAGTCTTGAGCCAGGCCGCCAGTGGGTCGGTAACCTTTCTCGCGCCGATCTTCTCCAGGATGTACCCTAAGCGCTGACCGGCCATAATGCTTCCTCCCGCCTTCACCGCTTCGAGGAGTTTTTGTTTGTCAAGCATCGAGGCCATCTCGGCCAGGATGGTTGCGACGTTGCTGAGGCGCCCCACCGACCTGGCGTGCCTGACGAGATCAATCGCGGTGGCTTCGGGGGTCGAGACCAACATACTTCCGGTCGGGGTCTTCACCGAGGTCCTTGGAGTGGCTTGGCAGGAGCGTTTGGCAAAAAACCTTACGCGGACGCGACCGACTCTTACAGGGCGAACGTATCCGTCCGTCACCACGTGAAACTCCTGCGGTTGCTGATGCGAGGCGCCGTGAATCGCCGCTGCCGACAGCAGGCCCACATAGTAGGGTTTGCCCATTGCATCCATCAGGTCGTGGATGAACCACGCGCCAGGGGGCCCCCCCGCACTTGTGTACTCGATGGGGACGATAACATAGAAGTACTTTTTAACTTTTGCGACCCGACCCTTTTTTGTCAGGCGCAGCAGCGCCTTGCCGACCGCTTCGGCGGTCATGTTCGCTCCCGACAGTGCTTCATCTCGGCGAAACGTGTATCGGCCTTTGGACTGCAACCGGTCAACCCACTCGCTAAGCGTTCTGGTCGCCATAGTATTTCTCCACGAAACGTCTGCGCAGACGGACAAACGCTGTCCTTTTGCGCAGATGTTTCGCAACCAATATAACACCATATCGGCAGATTGACAACGACCCGCCAACGAAAACGGCGCCGCTGTCACCCGTCAATGAGTCCTGCCCTTTCCCGTTAAGGTGGCGCGAGTAGCCCAAGCGATTCTGCCTCATTTCAGATTCGACCCTTTCGACTGGATCAAGATGATGCGGCTCAGGTCGAATGCTGCCCGCCGCTGATCGGGTTCTGTAACCCCGCCCGCGAAGGCTTGCCCGGACCGGTCGCTTTGTCTATCATCTGACTCATCGTGGCGGCAAGTGCAAAACAACCTCCGAGCCAGACGCCGGCAATGCGGCAGTACAATTCCTTCAAGGAACAGTACCCCGACTACATACTCTTTTTCCGCATGGGCGACTTCTACGAAATGTTCTATGAAGACGCCAAGATCGCCTCGCGCGAACTCGGACTGGCGCTGACCAGCCGGTCCAAAGGCGCCAGCGCAATCCCGCTGGCGGGGATTCCCTATCACGCGCTGGACAGCTACCTCGCGCGCCTGATAAGGGCCGGACACAGAGTCGCGATCTGCGAGCAGGTCGAAGACGCCAAAGACGCCGTAGGCGTGGTCAAGCGCGACGTGACCCGCCTGGTGACGCCCGGGACGCTCACCGACGAGACGCTCCTGGAACAGCGCGAGGGCAACTACCTGGTGGCGGTCTTTATCGGTAAGGCGCCCAAGGGCGGCGAGGCGCAGGCGGGTGTGGCGTGGGTGGAACTCTCCAGCGGGACGTTCTCGGCGATGATCGCGCCGGCGGACCACGCGCTCGACGAGATAGTCCGCATTCGACCGGCTGAGGTACTCGTGGCCGAGGGCTCTTCGCTGGACACGCGCGAGTTCCGCGATGCGCTCACTCAATGCACCGGCGCCTCGGCGTGCAGCCGCCCGCCCTGGGCGTTCGATGCGCACGCGGCCGGCGATGCCCTGAAAGACCACTTCAAGACCACAACGCTGGAGGGGTTCGGCTTCGACGGGTGGGATGAATCGATCTCAGCCGCGGGCGCGATAATCGAATACCTCCGCGAGACGCAGAAGACCGCACTGGGGCACATAAGCTCGCTGCGGAAATTCGATCGGGCCGGGCACATGGTGATCGACGGAAATACGCTGCGGTGCCTGGAGATAACGCGTACGCTGCGGTCGAACCACCGCGCGGGATCGCTGCTGGCGTGCCTGGACCGGACGTCAACGGGTATGGGCGCACGCCTGCTGGAGAGGTGGTTGACCTTCCCGCTGACGCGCTACAGCGATATCGTCGCGCGGCAGGATGCGGTCGAAGAACTCACCTGCGACCGCCGGCGCCTCGCGGACGTGCGCGAGCTGCTGTCGCAGACCTCGCAGATAGACCGCATCGCCAGCAACATAGCGATGTGCCGCGTCCGCCCGCGAGAACTCGTCGCACTCGGCCAGACGCTGGCGACCCTGCCGAACATCGCCCAGCTCATCAGCGGGTGCGCGTCGGAATTGATATCGCAGATGGACCCGCGGCTGGCGGGGCTCGACGAGCCCGGCGACGTGATCGAGACGGCGATCGATCCGGACTGCCCCAACGTCTTGCGCGACGGCGGGGTTATTCGCGACGGATATCACGAGGAACTCGACCGGCTCAGACAGATCGGCTCGGACGGCAAGAGCTGGCTGGCGACATACCAGGCCCAGCAGGCAAAGGCGCTTGGGGTCTCAAATCTCAAGGTGGGATATAACAAGGTGTTCGGATACTACATCGAACTAAGCCACGCCAACCGCGAAAAGGCGCCGCCCGAATACCACCGCAAACAGACCCTCAAAAACGCCGAACGATATATCACCGACGAACTCAAAAAGTACGAGACCGAAGTGCTCGGCGCCTCCGAGCGGGCCAGGACGCTCGAACAGCAACTCTTCGAGGAGGTCAGGCGAGCGCTGTGCGAGTACATCGCGGGCTTCCAGGCCGCGGCGGCAGCACTGGCGGAACTCGACGTACTCTGCGGACTGGCGCAACTGGCCGTCGAACGCGGATACAACCGCCCGGAGATCACGCAAGACAACATCCTGAACATCGTCGCCGGGAGGCATCCGGTACTCGACCAGCAGCTCCGCGAACAGCTCGTGCCCAACGACGTGCAGATGCAGGCTCGCGACGACCGCCTGCTGATCATCACCGGACCGAACATGGCCGGTAAAAGTACGTACATCCGCCAGGTCGCGCTGCTGGTGCTGATGGCACAGACGGGCAGCTTCATACCGGCCGACGAAGCTGTCATCGGCCTGACCGACCGTATTTTCACGCGTGTCGGCGCCGCCGACGAACTGACCCGCGGGCTGAGTACGTTCATGCTCGAGATGGTCGAGACCGCCAATATCCTAAACAACGCAACCGCCCGCTCGCTGGTGATCCTCGACGAGGTCGGGCGCGGGACATCCACCTGCGACGGGCTGGCCCTGGCGTGGGCGATCTGCGAGTACATCGCACTGCACGTCAAGTGCAGAACGCTTTTCGCAACGCACTACCACGAACTGACCCAACTAGAAGAACTGCTCGACGGTACGACCAACCTCAACGTGACCGTCCGCGAATGGGCAGACGAAGTCGTCTTCCTCCACAAGATCGTAACCGGCGGAACCGACCAGAGCTACGGCGTACACGTCGCGCGACTCGCGGGAGTACCCAAAGAAGCAATCGATCGCGCAAAGGTACTCCTCCCCCAACTCCAGGCCAACGTCGCAAACGGACTGAACATGCCCGAACTGGCCAAGCGAGCCCAAGCAGCCGCCGCACAAATGCAACTCTTCGCCGACCCCGCCACTCGCGTCGCGGGCGATCTCAAAGCCGCCGACCTCGACAACATGACACCGCTGGAGGCCCTCGACTTCCTCCGCAAACTCAAGAGCGAGCTGTAATCCGCGGGCCGGCGGGGTGTCACAATTGGTTCACAGTGCCCGGGGGTGTGACATGTACCTCCTTGCGACCGCTATGGATATATTGCCACTGCAACGCCTTGTTGACACAGTATTTACGGTGGTTAGTGTAGCGTGTGGGTTTGGCTGGGGGGTATGTCACACTTGGGTGAACTGTGACGATCGGGCCGCGGTCACCTTCTCGTCGCGCCAGACAGCGCTGCCAGGGCCGTGCGACGGAGGGTTGACAATTTGTCGTCGGTCATACCGCTGAACGTGACGATCGGTGCGTCTGGGCCCGGGTCCATGCCGCCTCGCCAGCCATCCAGCCCGCACGCCATGGCTAGAAACGCCCGCAATTGCAGATCGTTGAACTTCCGGTTCTTCTTGAGCATCTGCAGCAGTTCGGCGTCCTGGAGACCCTGTCGCCACGCCTTCATCCGTATCGACGCCAGCGGCGCATCGATGCCAAACTTCCGCCCGGGATACATCAGTGCGGTGGCGTCGGCCTTTTGCAGGTCGCCGTCGGAGGCAATTGTCTGCCACGGTATCGTGCCCGTCGCCCCCCAGCACAGGCTCCGGATCGGCCAGACCGCCCAGCCAACATTGTCGCCGGCGAACGAGCCCGGCATGCGATAATTCCAGTACTCCTCGCCAAATACGCGCTTCCGCCGTGCGATAAGCCGCCGCTGCGAATAAAGTTGCCCCGCACAAACATTCAGATCCACCACCCCGTCCAGCCAATCCCGCTGATGCGTCGGCCGCGAGATGTCGATCCGATACTGCACCACCGCCGGCGAGCTGAGCAGCGCCGCGGTCGACGTCATCCGCCCGAAATGACGCAGCGCCAGGAAATCGTCGGGCGCCATCGGCTCGTCCAGCAGCCACAGGCTTACCCCCCGCCCGCCGTCGCGGCGGAAGTAGTACTTGTTATTGAGATACACCTGGTACTGCGTCCGCGTCCAGCCCTTGACGCCCAGATGCTTCTTGAACGCACGCAAAACGCCGGCCCACGCAGCCGCCACTTCGGGGGCCAGAGCTTTCTCGATCGGCGGCAGGTCCGCCGTCCACGCCAGCATCTTCTGGTAGTCGCGCGGCGGGGGCCAGGGCTTGAAGTTCTTCGCCAGCGCCGAAGGCCAGTTCTCGTGAAACGGGAGATACATGTTCCGCAGCGGGCGCCCCGCGCCCGGGCCCACATAGCCCGATTTCGCCGAGAACGCCGACCCGTCCAGCAGCGGACCGAAGCGCTCGTCCCACTCGCTCCAGTCGCTTACCTTGCACGTGGCCCCACTACCGGTGATCTTCGGCGCCCCGCGCCAGCCGATAGACCCGCTCTGGGAATACGGAAGCACGTTCAGCGTCATCCGATGGGAGTGGGCCAGGCGGTAGTATTTTCGCTCTGCGGCCAGATACGCCGCGGCGTCCGAACTCCTGACCCCCATCGCCCGCGCCGGCGATGAGTACGTGTTCATGTCGGCGGCGATGTTAAACGAATCGCTCAACACCGCCGGCGCCACGTCGACCAGTAGCGGAATAGCAGCCACCTGCTTCTTGCCCTGGATAACCGCCAACTCGGTCGCATACTCCCCGGGGCGCACCTTGGCGGGAACCCAGATGTCGACAAAGACCGTCTGACATTTCTGATCCTGAGACGCGACCTTGTTCTGACGCCAGGGGATCGTGAATTCCTCGCCCTCCCCCAACGGGACCAGCACCTCGCCGAAGTTTTTTCCCGCCTTCGGCACGGACCAAATGCGATATGCCCGAACGGGCTTCAGGGGGGGCATCCGCATCTCGAACCCTCCGGTATGCCAAAGCGGCGGGACCTTGATAGAGATATCTCGCGCCTGCCCCTCGGGCGGGCAGATCGCCACCTGCAGCCCCACCCACGCGTTCCGCGCCGTATGCGGAATCTCCATCGTCCCCGCCACCGGGGCCACACTTACCGGCGTCCGGGCCGTCGCGGGTAGCGGAACCAATCGCCAACCGCCTCTCTTCACGCTCCACAGTTTCTCCGCCGCCCGCAGTTTTACTGCGAGCGGCGCAACCAGCGCTGCCGACGCGGTGACCGCTTTCGGCCGACCAGTATGCGCCGACCCGCCCGTCTTCATTGGCGAGATAACGCTCACGAAATACTTCCCGCCGGGTTTGAGCCCTTCGAAGATCACCTCCCGTCCGTGGAATTCGATCTTCTCAGCCACCGCCTTGCCGCCCGCCTTTTCCGTCAGAGTAATCTTGTTCGCGAACATCCCTCCCGGCAGACCGGCCGTAACGGAGATCGCGCCGGTTCTGAACCCCGCACCGTCTGCACTTGGCGCCGCTTTAACCGGCGGGCGCGGGGGGATCGGCTTGGGTAGAGGCGGAAAGTAAGTCACCGTCAGATACGGCTTGGCATTCCCTTGCTCGCGAGTAAACACATCATGATTCTCACGCGTCTGCCCGGTCTCGCTGGAGAGGATCAACCCATGCGACAATCCCGCGGCCACCGCCTGAACGAGTTTCGGATCGACCTGAATCTTCATCCACCGATCCGCACCCGTGGTCACACGAGCCGGCCGCCACATCATATCCGGCGAATTAAAAGTAGCATCCATAACCGTCCCCCCGCCGTCCGTCCACGCCTGTTTGGGGTACTTAACATGCGTAAAACAACTAGACCCAACTTGGGCCTTACCTCTGCCGGTCCCTTCAACCCAGGGGACGGGAACAGTGCAAACCGCCGCCCGCCGAATACGCCCATTGGCGAGTTTCAGATGCAGCGTGGCGCCCGTGATCCGCCAGTCCCGAATCCCCCGCGAATCGAAGTCGAACAGGTAGTAATGCTCATTGGCCTTAACCCGCACCCTCCCGCTCCGCCCGGTATTGAGCGAGACCTCCTTACGATGAGCACATATTCCAACGTCAGCCGTAACCGGCAGCTTGGCGGTCCCACCAAAAGCCGCCCCGCCAAGAACCAGCAGAACGCAGATAGATACTCGCCACATATCAATGGAATACCACACAGAGGGGCGGAGGCACAGAGAAAAACGGCCAGAACGATGATGGCGCAACGGGATTGCCTTGACCGAGAAAGAAGAGAACAGTATCGTATTCTCGCGTATTCAACAGTACTGTTGGGATTGCGAAAGGCAAATATGGGGTCCATCTCGATAGATCAGAAATGCAGACCCGTCAGGCTGGGGTTCTTGGTTCGCCCGGGAAATAAGACTGATTTGCGCAGGGCAATCGAGATTAACACGATTCTTTGGGGCGGAATTTACAATCCCTTGATTCCGCTATACAAACGGACGAGCGCAGTCTGGGAAGATGAGCTGCTCGGCATGCCAACTGCCAGAGGCGTTCTGAAAGGCTACATCGCAACCTTCGAACCGGACTTTCTCGTCAAACCCGATGATGCAGAGATTCCAGAGGATGTGTTCTGTGATGAGCGAGTAGTTGCGCCAAGTGATGTGCTTTCTCTACCCAGTGGAGAGAAACATCATTCGATATGCATAGGCGTTGACATGAGAGATGTATATGACGAAGCCTATGAAAAGGTTTTTCGATTCGTACAGCGACATCCGACAAAGGCCATAATCCCCGACGTGAAAGGTCGCCTTGGCCTTCTGGCCTCTGGCCTCTGGCCTTTGGGGATCGTTCCCCTCGGATAAGGGGCTGGAGTATTATCAACGCTATTTCTCTGAAGTTTTTGAAGCGGATCAAGAAACATACACTTCTTTCGACAACTTTCTTTTTGATACTATTACACCTCTCCACGTGACAACGTACAAACTCACCGGGAGCAGCCGATGCCCGTCCAGCCCGTGCGCTTTTATCGTTGACGAAGCAAACTCACTCAGCGTGATCGATTTCTGGAATCTGCGGGCATGCGGAGGGCAATGCATACCGTTGCCGGTCTCAAGAGTGGAGGAAATAGCCAGTGATGCCCGCCGTTTCATGAACGCCCATCTGAGAAAGTGGGCAAGCAACTCTACTAAACTGGACTACCCAACATTGATTCGCTCCCGAGGCATGGACAAAGACACAGTGGAACGGGTAGTAGAAGTTCTGTCCCTCAACGAAAAGCATCGTCTTCTACGTGGATATTATCCGAGGCTTTGGGATAAAGACGGGGCAGATTTAGATCGCTCCAATGCCGTCTCATTCCACTACAAGAGCAACTATGAGCACATCGATGTGGAGGGAGATAGCGTAGCTTTCGACGCACTTTCTCCAGAGTTTGCGAACGATTACAGATGGAGCATGGCACGCTGGATCAATGTCATGCGCACGAATGAACTCTTTCCCTCAGGATTTCCGGCCAACGTTATCCCAAATAGTTTGAAGCACGTGAACGACTTAGTTGGCGTCATGACTCGACCGGCTATGTGGGCCAGTCGCGAAGGATTAAACGTTTGCTGCAATAGCAAGGATACGCGTCATCATTGGGAATTGGCTGGAGCGTCTCGTATAGGCGAGCAATGGGCTGCGGATAATCGCTATAGCTTCACTCTCTCCGACTCGGGGCAGATACTGGAGAACATGATGAACATCACCGGGGGGCTTCGTGCCGGTCGCTGGTTTGCAAACGAGCACATTATTCGGGCTCTCGGAGATATGGCCAAAGGAAAACTAATACAAGCCGGAGAGTTTCGAACGATCGTGAAGAACGCGAATGAGGCCGAGGGGTTCTCCGATAGGATGATCACAAACAATCTGGAATACTTTCAAGAAAACGGTATTCTTAGCCTGTGTATAGAACTCCAGTGTCCACACTGTCGTCGGTACCCGTGGTATGTACTGGAAGATCTCTCCCATGAGGTCCAGTGTGGGCATTGCCTGAGACACTTCAAATTCCCGATCGCACGCCCACCAACCCGCAAATGGCATTATCGCTCGACCGGTCCATTTGCCTCTCCTGGTTTGGCACAAGGAGCGTATTCGGTCTTTTTGGCGTTACGTTTTCTCGATGGTCTATCAAGAGGCACCACAACCTGCGTCCCCTCATGTACACTTGGCAGAGGGGGTTCTTCTATGGAGTTGGACTTCATCTGCTTTCGGAACACTGCATCTTGGGCTGACAGAAGCCAGCATATTATCTTTGGCGAATGCAAGTGTTTTGGGGATTTTGAAGAGAAGGATGTACACCGTATGCGACGAATCACAAAAAGCTCTCCAGGGAGCATTGCCGCATTCTGTACACTTAAACCGTCCCTCACGCCAGCAGAGAAGAAACTGCTGAAGAAACTGGCTGAAAGCGGGCGGCGTCCGCGGAAAGATATCGGATGGCCTCTCCCAGTTCTTGTGCTGACTGGAAAGGAACTATGCGTGATGGACCCAGATTCTTTCAGTCACCAACTCAACATGGACAACAGTACTGGCTTGGCTCGACGAATGCCAAGAGGTAGTGACAATCTCATGTATCTATGCAGTGCCAGTCAGGAAGAATATCTCGGGCTACCGCCTTGGCACACGTGGATTGAGCAGTACTACAGGCGTCGGGCCAAGAGAAAGAAGTGATTATGAGTCGTTAATGAGCCACATGGAGAGGCCCGGGATTGTGATATATTATAATCTTCGTAATGTGTTTACAAAAAGAACGTTACGCTAACATAAGACCGTGGGATATTTTAAAAGGCTGGTTTTTGCTTGAAGAAAACACTATTATATGATAGTATTATGTCGATGATGAGGTCAGGCGATGGCTTCACGTACTGAGGTTGTCGAGTTTCTGAACCTGTTCAAAGGCTGTGTAACGCTGGGAGCGTTGCATGTCAAGGGCCGAGAGGTCAACACGCAGGCCCTCATTGATCTGGGAATGACATCGAATGAGCGGAAAGAGACACTTCTCGCCCTTGAGCCTGAAAACTACGTTTGCGGCCCCGCACCAGACGACACGGATGAAAACAAGGAGGTTTGGGTGTTCGGCAAGGAGGCGCACGGTACGGAGGTCTACATCAAGCTGCGTGTGGTCGAAGATCCGAGAAAACAGGGCGCAGACCGGGCGATGGTCTGGTCGTTTCACCCGGCCGAACATAGTATGAAATATCCGTTAAGGGGAGGTGGGTCATGAAAAAGGAAACTGAAAAATTCTGTCCCGGTTGTGAAGAGTACTACGAAACGAAAGTCGCCGAGCGACGGGAAACCTATACCGTCCGCGATAGGGAGATCACCGTACCGGTAGCGGTCGAACTTTGCTCCGGTTGCGGAGAGAGTATCGGATCGGATGAGGCCGACCAGGCGATTCTCGACGCCGTCTACTCCGAATATCGCCGTCAGGCTGACCTGCTGACGCCGGAGGATATCCGAGATATCCGCAAGCGGTACCGATTGAGTCAGAAATCATTCGCCGCCCTGCTGGGCATGAGCGAGGCCACTATCAATCGGTACGAGAAAGGCGGTTTGCAGGATCGACCTAACGATACAGCTATCCGCGCCTGCAAGACGCCCGAGATTCTGCGGGACATGCTCAAAAGGCGCGGGTATTTGTTGTCCGATTGGCAACGCGAGCGTGCGGAGCGTGCGCTGGCCGGTGTGGCCGAACCGAATAGTATCCGGTTGGACCTGCTCGCAAATGATGCGTGGGTTCAGACCGCCAACGAGGTCTCCGAGCGAACAGGTTTTCGGCGCTTCGACTCAAAACGATTCGCTTCGGTTGTAGTTTGGTTCTGCGATCGATTAGACGGTTTCTTCAGAACCAAGATCAACAAATTGCTGTTTTACGCGGATTTCCTGAACTTCAAGACAGCCACCATTTCGCTAACCGGAGTGGCGTACAGAAAGGCTCCCCTGGGCATGGTGCCCACGGACTACGGTAAGTTGCTTGGCTGGATGGAGGATGAGGGGATTCTGGTTTGCCAAGAGGTGGAGTTCCCAAACGGGAACATGGGTTATCGCTACGTTTCCGGTCCGCAAGCCAATTTGGTGAAGACCGCTTTTTCCGAGCATGAGGAAAAGGTGCTGGAGTATGTGGCCGACGAACTCGGAAAGTTGACAGCAAAAGCGATCTCCGAGAAATCGCATCAGGAAGCCGCATGGAAAGACGCCGAAGATGGAAAAGTGGTCTCATATCAGGTAGCACAAGAACTGTCTCTTTCATTACCCCAATAGCCCAGGAAACGTACGTTGGATATAACGTACGTCATTTTTGACGTACGTTTTTCTTGACTTACATCATAATGTCTAGCCGCGGACACCCGTTTTTCTTCAAACAATGGGGCGGCGTGAATAAGAAGAAGGCGGGCAGATTATTGCAGGGCAGAACGTGGGACCAAATGCCCACTCACGCCGAGGCCGTGCATGCTTAACGGCTGACGGCAAGAGCTTGCCGCAGTCCAAAACGGTTGTTCCGTCGGGTGTGCTTTTGAATCTCCGCACCGTTTGCGGGAAGGTGGGTTATGACGAACGAAAACAAACACAAACATGAAAAATTTTGTCCCGGTTGCGAAGAGTACCGCCAGACGAAAATCGTCGAACGAGATAAGACCTATACGGTCCGCGATCGGGAGATCACCGTTCCGGTTACCGTCAAGCTTTGCTCGACTTGCGGTGAGAGTATCGGGTCGGATGAAGACGACCAGGCGATTCTTGATACCGTTCATGCCGAGTATCGTCGCCAGGCCGATCCGCTATCGCCCGGACATTCGGAGGTATGACATCTCTGTCGCTTTCGTTACCGGAGCTGCTAAGCCGCAAGCGGCCTGCGTTGCATAGCTCGAAGAGCGACGCAGCGACAACGGCGATTTTTGCCTGGTTCAGTAAACTGACCGAGGCCGGGCGGGATTGGAACCGTGCCCTGTCTTCGTTTCCGCCTTTGGGGCGCCCGAGATTCAGATGCCATCGCCATGGGAGACTCCTCCGGAGCGGTTGACGCCGATGCACCGGGGCTGTATGGTCATTGCACGATAGGAGATTGACATATGAAAACACCTTCCAGGCGAACCACACGGCGGGGATTCTTGAAACTCTCGGCCGGTACAACGGCTGCGGGGATGCTGGCGGGTATGTCCGGGGCGGCGTGGGGCAAGCCCATCGGCGCCAATGACGATATCCGCATTGCTGTCGTCGGACTGAACTCTCATGGGACCGGCGACCACCTGAACAAGTATCTCAGGATGTCCGGCGTGCGGGTTGTCGCCCTGTGCGATCCGGACAGGAACGTCCTGGCAAGGAGCGTCAAGCGCGTCGGAAAGGCCAATCCGAAAGTCCGCACATACACCGACATTCGCAAACTGCTGGCGGAAAAGGATGTCGATGCCATCTCCGGCGCCACGCCGAACCACTGGCATGCATTGTCGACGGTCTGGGCCTGCCAGGCGGGAAAGCACGTCTGCGTGGAGAAACCGGTCTCCCACAACATCTGGGAAGGCCGCAAAATGGTCGAAGCGGCCGCCAAGTACGACCGGATGGTGCAAGCCGATCTCGACAAGCGCTCCTCCGTCGCCCTGGGCAAGGCGGTCGACTACATCCAGAGCGGCAAGTTGGGCAAGATCCTGCTGGTCCATAGCTGGGTCTACAAGCGTCGTGGGTCTATGGGCAAGGTCGGCGCCGCCGGCGGAGTCGTACCCGCTTCGGTGGATTACGACCTGTGGTGCGGCCCGGCGCCGAAGGGACCCATGCCGCGGAAGAAGCTGCATTACGATTGGCACTGGCAGTGGGATACGGGTTGTGGCGAGATCGGTAATAACGGACCGCATCATCTCGACGCCTGCCGCTGGGCCATGGGAGAAAAAGGGCTCCCAACCAGCGTTATCAGCTTCGGCGGGCGGTACGGATACGACGATGACGGGGAGACCCCCAACACGCATATCACGCTTTTCGAGTACGCTTCAGCGCCGATCCTATTCGAAGTTCGCGGACTGCCCCGCAAGAGCGGCTCGAAACTGATGGACCCCTACAACGCCGTGTCGCGCAAGGGGATGAAGCTCTTTCGCGGGCACAACAGCGGATCGCCGAACAATGGCGAGATCGTGGTCTGCGAGAACGGTTACGTGGACCTGGGGAAGCTGACGGCGTTCGATCGGCAGGGAAAAGCGATAACCCGTTTTTCCGGACGCGGGCCTAACGCCAAGGAGAATTTCATCAAGGCGCTGCGAAGCGGAAAGCAGTCAGACCTGAAGACGACAATGCTGAACGGGCACTTGTCGACGTCGCTGTGTCACATGGGCAATATCTCCTATCGCGTCGGCAAGGCCGCAACCATCGAGCAGGTCAATGATGTAATCAAAACCGACGCCCAAGTGCTCGAAGCAGTCGAGCGGACTCGGGCACACCTGGCCGCCAACGGTATCGAGCTGAAGACCGCGGGCCTGACTCTCGGCCCGAAGCTGACGATGGATTCCGCCAAAGAGCAGTTTACCGGTCAGTTCGCCAAAGCCGCCAACGCCCTAGTAAAACGCAAGTACCGCAAACCGTTCGTAATACCGGAAAAGGTGTAATACCGATATCAGGAGACAGATAAAATGAAGCGTATTGTGACATCTTTCACATTTACATTGGCGGTCGTTCTACTTTGTTTGTGCGTTGTGGGGCTGCGCGGGGCGGATAAGCCCGCCGGGACGGACGGGAAGAGTGGGGAAAAATTCTCCACCGCGCCGGACGGGGCGATCGTGCTGTTTGACGGGACGGACCTGGCCCAATGGGTGAACTGTCACGGAGACAAGCCCCACTGGAAGCTCGCGGGCGGGCACATGGAAGTCGCGCCGATCAAAGGGCACAAGTGTCCGCGGATCCAGGGCATCAAGACCAGCAAGCTGTTCAATGATTTTCAGTTGCACGTCGAGTTCAATCTACCGGCCGGAAGCGTTAACAGCGGGATCTACCTGCTGCGGCGCTACGAGATCCAGATCGTCAACTCGCACGGTAAGAAGATCGGAAAGAGCAACTGCGGCGAACTCTACAAGCAGAAACCGCCGGACAGGGACATGTGCAGCAAGCCGGGTGTGTGGCAGAGCTACGACATCATGTTCCGCGCGCCGCGATTCGAGAAGGGCTCCGACGGGAAGTCCAAGAAGGTCGAAAACGCCCGCATCACGGTGATTCATAACGGAGTGGCGATCCACAATAACGTGGTGGTCAAGAGCAAGACGGGCGCGGGATTCCCCGAAAGCCCCGCACCCGGTCCGATCATGCTGCAGGACCACGGTAGCGCCGTGCAGTTCCGTAACATCTGGATCATCCCCGGTAAGGAGACTAAGTAATATTTTTTGCCCCGGATGAACACGGATGAACACGGATGGTACGGATTGGAGAATTGCTACGGCAACGGCGACGACGTTAGCATCCGTGTGATCCGTGCTATCCGTGGTTAACAAGGCCGTTTGCAGTTGTCGTTGCCGTAACCACAACGCCTTATCTGTGTTCATCCGTGTTCATCCGTGGCAAAAACGATGGCAAAAACAGCGATCCTTTCATAATGTTCGGCGTAAAAAGTGGGGAAACTCTTGGCCTGGAGGCCTCTGGTCGATACTTTGGGTAGCCTATGACTACATCAGTTGATAAGCGACAGCATGAATTGAGCATCGTCCGAGACACCGTAGAGAGTGTCTGGGTGGCGATCATACTGGCTTTTGTGCTTCGAGCGTTCATGGTTGAGGCGTTTGTGATACCAACCGGCTCGATGGCGCCGAGGCTCATGGGCGAGCACTACGACCTGGTTTGCCCGGCTTGCGGGTACGAGTATTCTTACAGGTGGGATACCAGTAAACAAGGTTCGGTCAGCCGCCGCACCAAGACGATTCCAAAAGGCGCATGCTGCCCCTCGTGTACTTACCGGTATACCACATCAATGGCTCACGTTAACGGCGGCGATCGGGTACTCGTAATGAAGTACCTCTATCGATTCACGGAACCCAAACCGTTCGACGTGGTGGTCTTCCGGAATCCTCAGAGCAACGACAATAACTACATCAAACGTCTTATCGGTCTGCCCGGTGAAACGATCGAGATAGTCCACGGCGATATCTTCGTGACTCCCCCCGGTAAGGAAACACCGGAAATCCGGAGAAAGCCTGACCGAGCCCAGGAGGTGATGTGGCAGATAATCTGCGACAATGACTACCGTCCGGACCCGAAGAAACTGAAAGAAAATGGTACGGAGGTCGATGCGCCCAGACGATGGGCACTACCCGACGCCGGCGACGAAGAAAAAGACGGTTCGTGGACCGAGACCAACAGCGGGCGGACCTTCACGTTCAAAGGTTCCAGCGAATGCAGCTATCTGACGTTCAAGGGGGCACGCGGTATCGTCCATACCCCCAACAAGACGAAACTTTCGGCAGCGGAGAAAAAGTCCATGCGGGAAGCGTTCGTGCCTCGATACGGATACAACCAGGACGGTGGTTGGAACGGCGGTGTCGATTCGGGAACCGATCTTTGCAGTGATATCAAGCTCTCGGTTGTTATCAGGCCCGGCGAAGCGAAGACGAGCGTGGAGTACATACTCGACGGTATGTGGTACAGTTTCAGGGCTGTATTCGACACTGACGGAAGCGTCAAGATTTTCCGGAGACAGCGCGAGACGACCCTGAAGTCCGGGAAACTGCGGCGAACGGACGACGCCCCCTGGGGTGACGAATGGGCCCAAGCGAAAACCGCGCCAATGGTTGCGGGCGTGGGGCGGAAGGTGGAACTGGCCCACGTTGACTGCGGTGTGAAAGTCTGGATCGACGGGGAAAAAATAATCGACAAGGATTATCCTATAACGCTGGACGATCTGAAAAAACGACTGGCCGCTACCAAGGATCGACAGGAACAGGGTATCTCGAATACACCGGGTACACCGCTGCCTGCCCCCGGGGCCAGGATAGGAGTTCTCGGAGGCCCCGTGGAACTCACCCACCTCAAACTGATGCGAGACGTCTACTACATGAAGTACCTGCTGGGGAGGCCCTCCAGCAGCAACCAGGATTTCTTCATGGATTACGCCCATGACCATGGGATGAATGTCGGACATGACAATCTGGGATGGGGAGTTGAAGACAACCCCATCATACTCAGGAAACGCGACGAAGATCCGGATCTGGACGAGTTTTTCGTTCTGGGTGACAACAGTCCCCAGAGTCTGGATTCTCGCGGATGGGTAGAGGCCGCACCATCGCTGAGACTCCTCGACAGCGATGGGAAACCACAGTATAAACTTGGTACGGTCCCGCGATACAATATGATCGGAAAGGCTATGCTTGTATACTGGCCCTCCGGATTCCGTTTACCACTGCTTCCAGGCTTGCCCATCGTACCGGATGTCGGTAGGATGAGATTGATTCGGTAGCTGAAAGCTAATAATTGGCTCATTCAGGTAAAAAAACGCCCAAAAAGATGTTTTTTCGACGTGGTTATCCACAATCAGTGGCGTTTGAAAGCCCCGACGCCCTTAAGATGGTGTACCCGCCGGAGAATCGTGCAAAAGGCAGACCTTTTGCGCGACAAGCTGAAGCTTTGTGTTGCGATGTTTCGGTAACGTATCACTAATGCAATAGATGTGATAAGGATTTTTCGGACTGGTCACCAATCAGCTCGCCGATACCAATTGGATGAGATGATTGCTGGTCTATAACGGACCTTTCATATGCCTTCAACCATGGGACATCGCCGGTTACTACACAGGTTATCCACAAATAAAACGCCAGCCAAATCCAGATAATAGGAATTACCCTAATGATCCTCCTTGAGGCGAAGAATCTTATCAAGACCTACAGTGGGCGAGCCGTTGTGGACCGCGTTTCGTTCACGGTGCATCAAGGCGAAATCGTGGGTTTGCTCGGACGCAATGGTGCGGGCAAGACTACCAGTTTCCGCATGACTATCGGTATGATATCGCCCGATGACGGTGTGGTGGTTTTTGACGGGGTGGATGTCAGCAAGATGCCCATGTACAAACGAGCCCGCAGCGGAATGGGTTACCTCTCCCAGGAGCCCAGCATTTTCCGGCGGCTTACGGTCCGCGATAACATTATGGCCATTCTCGAAACCATGAAGCTCGCCCGCGCCGCACGGAAAGAACGATGCGCCCACCTCCTCGAGCAGTTTCACCTGACGCATCTTTCCCGTCAATTGGCGCGAACGCTGTCGGGCGGTGAGCGTCGCAAGCTCGAAATTGC
Organism: uncultured Planctomycetaceae bacterium; assembly: GCA_964607575.1. Lineage (GTDB taxonomy): Bacteria > Planctomycetota > Phycisphaerae > SM23-33 > SM23-33 > BS750m-G57. The sequence goes on from CAZSLS010000095.1 coordinate 18,450, forward strand.
CCGTGCGCTGGTTACAAACCCGACGATGATCCTGCTGGACGAACCGTTCTCCGGAGTCGACCCCATTGCCGTCGAGGAACTCCAGCACGAGATCCGAGGGTTGAAGGACCGCGGTATCAGCATACTGCTGACCGACCACAATGTCCGTGAAACGCTCACCGTGACCGATCGATCGTACATCATGGACAGCGGTAAGATACTTCGGGAAGGCGCCCCGCGAGATCTGATCAACGACGAAGTGGTCCGCAGGAGCTATCTGGGCCACACCTTCCGGGGAGACGAATTCGACGGTTAGACGGAATTCACGCGGTGGGCCCGGTGGTAATACTGCTGTCAACCTCGGTCTGCTGCATCTGGGAAACTTCGCCTTGAAGTGCTTCGATTAACTGGAGGAATTCGGCGCGATTGTGTTCGCCGAGCGACGCTAACGCCTTGTGCGCGTCCAGCATACGCTGTGCGGCAGTCAGGTCGCCGGTCGCTGTGCTGCCCAGAGGCGACATCTTGCCCGGAAGCGGACGCATCGCGGAAGTAATCCTGTCGAGGACCAGTTCCATCCCGAGTTCCTCGAACTGCCCCCGTATCTCCGGAAGCGAGCCCTGGATGTCGGCGTGCAGGGACAGCGTGCAGGCCGTGGCGACAACTTCGTGGATCGTGCCCAGAAACGTGCTGTCCAGTTGCGTACACAGCGAAATATCCAGCACGAGATGCAGACCCTCTCGGAGTCTGGTCGTGCATAGATCGTGGAAAGCCGCGCAGTACGTCCAGTTGGCCCGCCCCTCGATAGTCACGTATAGGCAATCTTCGTCGACGCCCCAAAGCACCTGCGTCCCGGGAGACAGTGACAGTGGTTTGGCAGCGGGCACCTGTTCGGGCAGACCGTTGTCGAGGGTTGACTCGCCCCTCCCCGCTGTCACGAGTATAGCTGTAATGTCATCTTCCTGGTCTCTCATGCGCCTCCCGGCGGCCAGGTCCAGCATACTGTTGAGCACCTCCTGACCGGAGAGATCCTCGCGCGACAGCACGGCCTCGAGGTCATCGCAGTTGACGGGCTTTTCGCCCTCGGCGGCATCGAACAGACCGTCGGTATACATCAGCAACCTGTCGCCGGAGTCGAGTTGGAACTCCTTTTGCGCAAATCGGGCTGTCGGCGTAAACCCCAACGCCGGGCCCGTATGGTAAACCCGCTCCAGGGTTCCGTCGGTGCGGCAGATCAGTACAGGCGGATGTCCGGCTGATGCTACCTCCAAGCGACCCGTCTCGAGGTTCAACAGGCAGTAAGCGGCCGTGATAAACAGGCCCGGGGCGCCGCATTCGGCCAACAGCGCCTGATTCACGCTATTCAGCACGTCGGCTGGACGGCGGGGGCGGCGGCTTTCATCGAGCGCGGCGATTCGGTGTTTAAACAACACAGCCAGCATCGCCGCCGACACGCCGTGCCCTGCGGCGTCGGCTACGTAGAAGACCACATGCTGCTCGTCGGCGCTGACCACTTCGTACAGATCACCGGCTACGTTGTGGCAGGGACGATACGTTGCATTGGCGGCAAAACCGTTCATTGCAGGCGATTCGTAAGGAAGCAGCGCGCGTTGGATAAGCTCGGCGCGACGGAGGTCCTGGCGAATCGTCTCGCCTTGGGCGGTCAGAAGATCGCAGGCCTGGTGAAGGTGGGCTACCTGGTCGCCAAGATGCTTGTTGCTCGTGGCAAGAGAGGCCATCAGGCTGCGACGCTCAGCGGCAAGCTGCTGCTGCCTGATGGCGTTTCTGATCGTAACCGTCAGGCTGTCGAGCAATTCCACCGGTTTGCGGATGAAGTCGTATGCTCCGAGATGAACGGCCTCCACTGCGCTGTCGACCGTGGCGTGTCCGGAGAGTACTATCCAGGCGGCCTCGGGGCAGTGCGACTGAGCCCACTGCATCAGTTCCAGACCGCTCATCCTGGGCATGGTCAGATCGGTCACGACAACGTCAAAGCTATTCTTCTCGAGAATCTGACGCGCTTCGAGTCCGTCGCACGCTACCGTGACGTCGTATCCGTTCCGCAAGCGGAGGATATCCGCCAAGAGTCTTCGGATCGCTTCCTCATCGTCCACCACGAGAATCCGCGGCCTGTTTTGCGGCGAAATGTCCGCTGCGTCAGTCATATGTCGTGTCTCCCGACCTCCCGCCGCATCGAGCGCAGGGGCGAAGATTTGTCCAAGTAATAATATACATCAGAATCTCGGCGTTCAACCAGTCCTGACGCCCGTTCTCTAATTTTATTGTTACGCGGATGTGGTTGCTTAAGCTCATTTGCGATTCGACAGGCAGTTTGGGCTCACCTGAGCCCATAAAGCACCTTGCCATCAGGCCGGTTCATGGTACAATGTCCCGCTTACCGGACGAGCGGCGTCCGGTGTGTTCTGCAAAAGACTAATTTTGGTGAAGACGATGTCCAGGCATGTAGCGATAATGGGTGCGACCGGCGCGGTTGGCACGGAGTTCTTGAGAATACTCGAACAGCGCGATTTTCAGATGGACAGCCTCAAGCTGCTGGCCAGTTCCAGGTCGAAGGGCAAGCCCCTGAAGTTTCGGGGCGAAGATCTCATCGTCGAGGAACTCGGCGAGAGCAGCTTTGAAGGGATCGATCTGGTTCTGGCGTCGGCGGGCGGTAAATTCTCGAAGCAATACGCCCAGACAATCGTCGCCGCCGGCGCGGTTATGGTCGATAACACTTCGGCTTTCCGCATGGACGCCAATACGCCCCTGGTTATCCCGGAGATCAACCCCCGGGAGATCGCAAACCACAACGGTATTATCGCCAATCCTAACTGCTCGACGATCATCATGAACGTTCCGGTCTGGCCGCTGCATAAGGTCAACCCGATAAGGCGAATCGTCGTCAGTACTTACCAGGCCGCCAGCGGAGCCGGAGCGGCCGCAATGGACGAACTGAAAATCGGCGCGCAGGCATTCCTCGCCGGAGAGGACTTCACCCCCCAGGTCCTGCCCCATCCCGCCGCCTTCAACGTCTTCAACCACAACTCCACCGTCGGCGATAACGGTTACAACGAAGAAGAGATGAAGATGGTGCTCGAAACTCGCAAGATCTTCGCCGCCCCCGAGATCATGGTCGCCGCCACCTGCGTCCGAGTTCCGGTCATGCGGGCACACAGCGAGTCGATCAACCTGCAGTTCACAAACCCGATCACCGAGGACAAGGTCCGCGAACTGCTCGCCGAGGCACCCGGTATCAAGATCGTCGACGACCGCCGGAACAGCTACTTCCCCATGCCCATCGACGCCGATTCCGAGGACAATATCCTCGTCGGGCGAATACGCTCCGATATCAGCCAACCCGATGGATGCGGAATCGAAATGTTCGTCAGCGGCGATCAGATCCGAAAGGGAGCAGCCCTCAACGCAGTCCAGATCGCCGAGATGCTGTGACCAGTTGTGGCTGATTTACTCGAAGACAAGGTCGACGACCGCGAGATTCTCGATCTGTTGGAAATGACTGTCACGGGTCAATAGTGGAAGATCCCACTGAAGACAGAGAGCGGCGATCCAGACGTCGTTTTCCGGGATAGGCGTGCCCTGTGACTTCAGCGCCGCTCGCGTCGATGCGTAGATCTCGGCCGTGTGCAGAGTCGGTTCCAGGAGAGTGCATGTCTCGACAAAGGCAAGAACGGCCTTGCGGTTCTCCTCAGGTCGCCCGGATGCAGCCGCTCCGAACAACAGTTCCCCCAGAACCGGGAGTGGCAGCATTAAGCAGTCAGCGCTGTCGATTACCCCCACCGCACCGGGGATGTCGGCGCGATATGCAATAACGGCATTGGTGTCGAGAGCTAGATTACCAGTCACCTTCCACCCGCCCAAACTCCCGGTCAATCAGGAGCATCTGATTTGCGGCTTCTTCCGGACTGATCGTACCACGGACCCTGGCACGCTCTGCCGAGTCACCTGGTTCGCACACCAGAACGCGAGCGTGGGCATGTTCACCGATACCCGTAGTATCGCCAAGTGGCTTGAACGAACCATTCTCGTATATAGCTTCTATTATTCTGGTCATCCAGGTCGACTCCAACACGATCCATCCAAGAGAATTATACCATAAAATACCGCCAACGGCAACGTCGATGCTTTCCAAATCCACAGGGAAACGTTACATTCAGGGGCCTATGAGCACCCAGAGGACCAGTCGCAATATCAAGATGGTGATCGCTTACAACGGTGCGGCTTATCATGGCTGGCAGCGGCAGGCGGCGGGTATCGACACCGTGCAGGAGCGGATCGAGAAGGCGGCGATGCATGTTGTCGGGCATCGCCTGGCGATCCATGGGGCCGGGCGCACTGACGCGGGCGTGCATGCAACCGGACAGGTCGCCAACTTCCACTCGTCCAACATGGGCATTCCGCTGGGCGGGATGCGCCGCGCGATTAACTCGCGCCTGCCGGCGGACATTGCGGTGCGATCGGCATGCGAGGCGCCCGAGGGCTTTCAGGCATCGCGGTCAGCGGTGGGGAAAACGTATCGCTATCGAATCTACACCGCCCCGATCCGCCCGGTGGAACTCGCCGCGCAGGTGCTGCATTACTGGCGCCAGCTCGATGTCGAACTCATGCAAACCGGCGCCAGAAGGCTCGTCGGGACGCACAACTTCGCGGGTTTCGCGACCTCCGCCGACCACCGAGAGAATACTGTCCGGACGATTTACCGATGCGAAGTCGCCCGCGTCGGACCGGAAATACAGGTCGCCGTCCGCGGTAACGGGTTCCTGTACAATATGGTCCGCAATATCGTCGGAACGCTGATGGACGTGGGGCGCCGGCGTTGGGGACCGCGCCAGGTAGACACCATCCTGGAAACGCGCGACCGTCGCCTCGGCGGACCCTGCGTATTGCCCTACGGACTGACGCTGGTCTGCGTGCATTATCGCCCCGGCGATCTGCAAATCAGACCGGCGGGCGTGCAGCAGCCTTGACCCCGCCGCCCCGGCGCGGTAACTATGGGGCGC